>JACIYQ010000099.1 GCA_014359855.1 Parvibaculum sp. | reverse complement strand
AATTGCGGGAAGACGCGGAGCATGGGCTTTCGCACGAAGGCGGCGATGTCCGCCGGGAATTTCGGCGAATAGCTTTCGCCGCCGCCGAAGAGCAGACGTCCATCTCCTGAGAGACGGTAGTAGTCGATGACGAATTTGGTGTCCTGCACGCAGGCGTCGTCGCGGATGAGTTCGCGGGCGCGTTCGCCCAGAGGCTCCGTCGCGACGATGAAATTGTTGATCGGCATGATGGTGCCGGCGACGCGCGGCTCGAGTTTGCCGAGATAACCGTTGCAGGCGAGGACGACATGTTTCGCGCGCACCGTGCCGCGAGCGGTGCGGACGGTGGCGGGATCGGTCTGCGTCACTTCGATGACGGGCGATTGTTCGTGGATGCGCACGCCCTTCTCGCGGGCCGCGCGGGCGAGACCGAGCGCGTAGTTCAACGGATGGAGATGGGCGCCTTCTTCTTCCAGAATGCCGCCGTGATAGCAGCCGGTCGCGACCATCTCCCGCAATTCCTCGCGTTCGACATAGCGCATCTTCGTGTAGCCGTAGTTGCTGGCGATATGTTCGACTTCTTCCTTCAACCATTCCGCATCGCCGCGCTTCCAGCCCGCATGGATGAGGCCCGGCTTCAGGTCGCAGTCGATGTCGTGGCGCGCGATGAGGTCCTTCACCAGCGTGTTGCTTTCGAGGCCAAGATCCCAGAGCCGTTGCGCCCATTCCTTGCCCAGCATCTCCTCAAGCGAGCGCTGGTCCTTGCGCTGACCGAGGCCGAGCTGGCCGCCATTGCGGCCCGACGCGCCCCAGCCGACGCGCTCGGCTTCGAGAACGACGAC
Source organism: Parvibaculum sp. (assembly GCA_014359855.1). Lineage (GTDB taxonomy): Bacteria > Pseudomonadota > Alphaproteobacteria > Parvibaculales > Parvibaculaceae > Parvibaculum. The sequence goes on along the minus strand of JACIYQ010000099.1, from coordinate 3,537 downwards.
CGAGTATCCGCGTTCGGCGAGATGCAGCGCCGCGGAGAGACCGGTATAGCCCGCGCCGACGATGCAGACATCGGCCTCCACGTCGCCTGCCAGAGGCGAGGGGGGCGTCTTGTCGTTTGCGGTTGCGGCGTACCAGGAAGGGGGATGGGACATGCGGATCAGATCTCGATTTTCTCGTCGTTGCGATCGTCGGCGTAAATGTCGCAGAGGTCGAGACAGGCTTCGAAGGGTGCGCTGTCGCGCGTGTTTTCCAGCGCGTCGTCGTCTTGCCATTCGCTGCGGAAGATCACCTTGCCGCCGTCCCCGGAAATGCTTGAGGAGATGAAGCCCCTGGGCGGGTTGCGGTCGAACTCGCGTTCCTTGTAGGCGCGAAGCTGCGTCACGATGTGGTCGGCTTGCGAGGTTTCGAAGGTAATCAGCAGGGCGACGGCCATTTCTTCTCCGGTTCGTTGTTACCCCCGTTTTTCGGGGCGGGGCAGGCTTGCCGGGGTACTCTATAGCATGAGGATGGGCGCTTTCGCGCTTTGCGTGGGACATCCGGCACGGCAAGATGGCGTCAAAACAAATCATAACGGCAAGGGAGATGACGGAAAATGGGCCGGATGCAGGGAAAGGTCGCAATCGTGACCGGCGCGGCAAAAGGTATCGGCGCGGCGACGGCGAAAGCGCTGGCGCGGGAAGGCGCGAAGGTCGTTTGCAGCGATCTCGACGAAGCGGGGGGGCAGGCGGTTGCCGATGCCATTGCCAATGATGGCGGCGAGGCGACATTCATCCGGCACGATGTGGTGAACGAGGCGGAGTGGGAAGCGGTGGCGCAACATGCCGAGAGCCGCTTCGGCGGGCTTCATGTCGTGGTCAACAATGCGGGCATCGCGCCGGCGGGCGGGCCCATCGAGGAGAAGACGCTGGCCTCGTGGCGGCACACCATTGCGGTGGACCTCGACAGCGTGTTTCTCGGCTGCAAATACGGCATCCGCACGATCAAGAAATATACGTCGAAAGGCGGCGCGGGCGGCTCCATCGTCAATATTTCGTCGATCCTCGGGCTTGTCGGGCAGCCCAATGCCAGCGACTACAATGCGGCGAAGGGCGGGGTGCGGCTGCTGACGAAATCGGCGGCGCTCGAATGCGCGGAGGCCGGATACAACATTCGCGTGAACTCGGTGCATCCGGGCTATATCGATACGCCGATGGTGAAGGACGCGCTCAATCGCGGCGTGGTGCAGGGACAATCGGTGGGACCGAACGAGAGGCGCGAGCTTCTCATCATGCTGCATCCCGTGGGCCGGCTCGGCATTGCGGACGAGATCGCCAATGCGGTGCTTTTCCTCGCGAGCGACGAGGCGAGCTTCATGACGGGATCGGAAGTCGTGGTCGATGGCGGTTATACGACGCGCTGACGTTATCGGGCGTCCTAGCGAGGATCGGGGAGCAGCAAGGCGCGCTGCCCGCCGCTCTCGCCGGGCGCCGGCGGAAAACGCGATTGAGCGAGACTGATGAGGGCTGCCGCCGTCAACGCGATCGCTACGAATACGAGTAATTTCCGGGCGCGCCGCGACATAGCGCCTGTTCCTCTGCCTGGTCCCTCCCTCACCCTGCGGGAAGGTTTGCACAGGACGGGAAAACCGCACATTGGACCAAGCGCCGCAGGGCGGGGGGCCAAGCGCAGCGGGGTGGGGGCGCGGGGTTTGCACCCTCGGCGCCAAATGGTTACAACCTCGGTGCGGCGGCCATCGAGCCATTTTCCGCCCAGAGCCAACAGAATCAGCGTCGACGGGAGAGCTTCTTGGACAAGACCGAAATTCAGCGCCTTGAGGCCTATCTGCGCAAGAAGTTCGAATTGCCGTCGATCGTGGTGCGCCAGCGCCCGCAGAAGGACGATTCGGCCGAAGTGAATATCGGCGATGAGTTCATCGGCGTGATTTTCAAGGATGTCGATGAGGGCGAGGTTTCCTACGCCTTCAACATGGCGATCCTCGATATCGATCTGGCGTCCTGAGGCCGGGCCTCAACCTCAATCCAGTATCGGCCCCTGAAGGTCGTCCACCGGCTCGACCGATTCCAGGTTGCGGACGAGTGAGGTGACCGCGTCGTCTATCGCGCGCCAGTCGTCGAGGTGTTCGCGCTTGTAGCGATAGTCGAGTTCGAGGTTCGGCCCGAGAAGAAGCGAGCGCGAGCAATTGGGGCTTTCGACAAGCGCGCTCCTGCGGTCGCAGAGGAGGAGCGTCATGCGATCCTCCGCATCCTTGCCGACCAGAAGGTCCTGCCCCGCATATCCCGATTTTTCGTTGAACGTATAAAGCTCGAGCCCGTCGGGCCCGGGCTGCGGCTCGCTTGCCGAGAGATATTTCGAGTAGATGGTCTTGAAGCGCCGCGCCGAATTGAGCGGCGCCGCCTTTTCCCGCAGCGAGAAATAGACGACTTCGGAGCGCACCGAATTGTCGCTGAACTCATCCTGCCTGTCCGGCGACCAGGGCGCGAGATCGGGCAGCAGGGCGTGCATGTCCATTGTCTGCTGACGTCCACCGGCGCGCTGGCTCGGATAGCGCGTGTAATGTTCGGGGATCAGGAAGCGGGTGTTGCCGACAATGACCTCGATTTTCGCCTCGGCCGCGCTGGCGCGCGGGTCCTGCCCGAGAATCTCGGCGGGTGTCGGGCCGAAATAGTAATAGAGGAAGGCGCCGGAGAAGATCAGCACACCGGCGAGCACGAGGAGCGGAATGATCCAGGCGGGCCGCTCCCTGACCAATTCGTCGTCCGATCGATTGCCTCGCGCCACTTTCTCACTCCCAGCCGGTCTGGTGCGGTTGTTCCGTATCGATACAGCGCCCGGCGCAAACCGGCACGGGCAGCCCCTGTAATGGCCCTCGAACCGGTGACGCCGATCCCTGCCTTTATCCTTATAACCCGCTGAAATTAAAAGATCATTTCAAATTACGAGCGGTGGGGTCGGGGTGTCGCCGGCGCTGGTATGCCGCTTGCGGACTAGGCGGCATGACCAGGTTCGTTTTCAAATCGCTGATGATCGCAGGCGCCTTCTTCTATTTCGGCGGGCACATGCCACTCAATGGAGATGGCAGTGCCTTCGCCCTGCCGCAGGTTTCCTGCGAGGCGGATTTCGCTTCCTGCCGTATCGGCGAAAGGGAAGTGGCGCTGGGCGACCGTTCTCCGCTGCTTGCGAAAATCGCGGCGAAGGCAGAGGGCGCGCCGGGCGAAGAGCTGATGCGGGCGCTCGGCGATCCCGAGCTCGTTCGGCTGCTCGATCAGCAGGTCATACCGGAATTCGCGGTCGCAGCGGCGCAGACGCGTCTCGCCGAGGTGGCCCATCAAATCATCGCGGGGATCGACACGGGCGCCGGGCAGGCGCGCCGGGGCGAATGAACATGACATCGTGGCGGGGCAAATGAGCGAAATCTCGGCTTTCTTCTTTTCGATCGCGACGGGCTTCGTCGCGGCGGGACTTACCAGCAGTTTCTACCGGCTCGTCACCAACAAGCCGCCGAGCTTTCAGCTCCATTCGGAAACGATGATGTGGCA
>JACIYQ010000098.1 GCA_014359855.1 Parvibaculum sp. | reverse complement strand
GTTTAATTTTCAATCCCGAATTTAACCGTCATGACCCGGCTTGTCCGGGTCATCCACGCCTGCCCCGGCGAAAGCCGGGGTCTTTCTTTCCTGCCTTCCGTGCCGCAAAGACGTGGATGGCCCGCATAAAGCGGGCCATGACGGCTTTGGGTTTTGAAAACGGCCCGGCTTTCTGAATTCGGAGCCGATCGGAACATCCGGGTGATCCAGTAAACTCAATTTCGCGGTTCCGAGTCCCGAGTGCTGGCGAACAGGCGTTTCGCTCGCAAAGTCATAGCCTTGAACCAGCCCGGGAAAAATTAAACCGGACAGCAGTGGGACGAGCCGGGCCATGACGATGCTTGGTGAAACTGAGAAATCTTTTCCTCCGCGCACTGACGGTTCCGCGTTAACCTCCTGCTAAATCCTGCACAAAATATGTGCAGGATTTCCGCGCGTTTTTCGTTTTGCGACGCAGCACGCCGAAGAGAAAATTTACCTTTTACCCGGATACTCACGCCGTCACATCGGACAGCCGGGGGCGAGTTGTGGGTAGCGTTGCGCAGTCGATCGATACGATCTGGGTCCTGATCTGCACGATCCTCGTGCTGCTGATGCAGGCGGGCTTCGCCTGTCTCGAGACCGGGCTCGTACGCGCGAAGAACTCGATCAACGTCGCGATCAAGAACGTGCTCGACTTCTGCGTCGCGGGCATGGGCTTCTGGCTTGTCGGCTTCGGCCTCATGTTCGGCGCCAGCGTCTCCGGTTTCTTCGGCGCGTCGGACTTCGCCTTTCAAGGCGCGGCGGGCGGGCTGGGCGACAATGCCTGGATCATGGTCTTCTTCTTTTTCCAGCTCGCCTTCTGCTCCACCTCCACCACCATCGTCTCGGGCGCGGTCGCGGAGCGCATGAGCTTTCGCGGCTATGTCATCACGGCGGCGATCCTCTCCATGATGATCTATCCCGTCTTCGGCCACTGGGCCTGGGGCGGCATCCTCGATGGCGAGGCGGCGGGCTGGCTCGAAAGGCGCGGCTTCGTCGATTTCGCCGGCTCGACCGTCGTCCACAGCATCGGCGGCTGGATCGCGCTCGCCGCGATCCTCGTGCTCGGGCCCCGCATCGGCCGCTTCGGCCATAATGGCAAGCCCATCGAGCCCCACGACATGCCGATGGCGACGCTCGGCATGTTCCTGCTCTGGATCGGCTGGTTCGGTTTCAATGGCGGCTCCACGCTGGCGCTCAATTCGAGCGTGCCCTACATCCTCGTCCACACGATGCTTGCGGCGGCGGCGGGCGGCATCGCCGTCACGGGTGTGAGCTGGCTGCGCAAGGGTCTTCCCGAAGTGCAGGCGGCGCTCAACGGCATTCTCGCTGGCCTCGTCGCCATCACCGCGAATTGCCACATCGTCACCACCAGCAACGCGGTTCTCATCGGCGCGGGCGGCGGCCTCGTCTGCTACGCCGCGAGCGCGCTTCTCGCCCGGCTCGAAATCGACGACGCGGTCGATGCCGTGCCGGTTCATCTCGCCGCCGGTGTCTGGGGCACGCTCGCCGTCGCGCTGTTCGGCGAAACGTCGCTCTTTCCCGGCGGGCATACGCGCCTCGAACAGTTCGGCGTGCAGGCGCTCGGCATCGCGGCCGCCGGTGTCTTCGCCTTCGGCACCGCCTATATCGTGCTTCTCATCGTCGACCGCTTCCTGCCGCTGCGCGTCTCGTCGGATGCGGAGCGCGTCGGCCTCAACATTGCCGAGCATGGCGCGTCTTCCGCGCTTCTCGATGTGCTGGGCGCGATGGAAGGGCAGGCGGCGCGGGGCGACTTCTCCAAGCCGCTCCATGTCGAACCCTTCACGGAAGCGGGCGAAATGGCGCGCCGCTACAATCTCGTCCTCGACAAGTTCAACAGCGAGGTGCGCATCCGCGAGCGCACCGCGAACGAATTGCGCGATGCGCGCGACGTGGCCGAGCTCGCCAATGCCTCGAAATCGCAATTCCTCGCCAATATGAGCCATGAGCTCCGGACGCCCTTGAACGCCATTATCGGCTTTTCCGAAGTCATGAACGGCGAGCTTTTCGGGCCGGTGGAGAACGAGCGCTACAAGGAATATGTCGGCGACATCCACAAGTCGTCGAGCCATCTTCTCAGCCTCATCAACGACATTCTCGACCTCTCCAAGATCGAGGCCGACCGCTACGAACTCTATGAGGAAGAACTCGACGTGCCCGATGTCGTCGCGAGCTGCGAGCGCATGATGCGTCACCGCTCCGACGAGGAGGGGGTCAATCTCACGGTCAAGGTGGAAGACGACCTGCCACTGCTCATGGGCGACAAGCGCGCGCTCCGGCAGATCCTGCTCAATCTCGTCTCGAACGCCGTCAAGTTCACGCCGAAGGGCGGCAGCATCGGTCTTGCCGCCTTCATGGAACCGGACGGGCGCATGGCTTTCCGTGTCTCCGACACGGGTATCGGCATGGCCAAGAAGGACATTCCGATCGCGCTGGAGCCCTTCCGCCAGATCGGCAAGGACAGCAATATCTACACGACCGAAGGCACGGGCCTCGGCCTGCCGCTGACAAGGGCGCTGGCCCGCCTGCACGGCGCGACGCTCGTCATCGAATCCGAGCCTGGCGAGGGCACGACCATCACCATCCGCATGCCCCATGCCCGCATCATCGAGCTGCCCCATCGGATCGCGAGCTAGCTCTCTTTCCCGTCACATTGCCGCTTCACAGGCGGCGCCGGTCTTTATAGTGTCCCCTCGCCATTCCTCGCGAACCGGAGACCCTTCATGGCCGAACTCGCCGCCCGCCCGCGCCGCAGCGTCCTCTACATGCCGGGATCGAATGCCCGTGCGCTTGAAAAGGCGCGGGACATCCCCGCGGATGCGCTGATCCTCGATCTCGAGGATGCGGTCGCGCCCGACGCAAAGGAAGAGGCGCGCGCGCAGGTCTGCGCCGCCGCGAAACAGGGCGGTTATGGCAAGCGCGAAATCGCCATCCGGGTGAACGGGCTCGACACGCCCTGGGGCCTGGCCGACATCGAGGCCGCCGTCGCCGCTGGCCCTCATGCGATCCTCGTGCCGAAGATCAACGCCGCCGCCGATGTCGAGCGCGCCGAACATGCGCTCTCCGAAGCGGGCGCCCGGGGCGGCATCCAGCTCTGGTGCATGATCGAGACGCCGCTCGCCATGCTCAACATCCAGGCGATTGCCGCCAAGGCGCGCGAGCCGGGAAGCCGCATGTCGGTCTGGGTCATGGGCACCAACGACATTGCCAAGGAGCTTCGCGCCGCGCATACGCCGGACCGCGTGCCCATGCTCGCCTCGCTCGGCCTCGCGCTCATCGCCGCGCGCGCCTATGGGCTCGTCATCCTCGACGGCGTCTATAACGACATCAGGAACGAGGAAGGCTTCGCCGCCATCTGCGAGCAGGGCCGCGACATGGGCTTCGACGGCAAGACGCTCATCCATCCGTCCCAGGTCGGGCCCTGCAACACGATCTTCTCGCCGGACCCGGAAACGGTCGCCTTTGCGCGGAAAACCATCGAGGCGTTCGAGCTGCCCGAGAACAAGGGCAAGGGCGTCTTGAAGGTCGACGGCCGCATGGTCGAGATACTCCACGCCGACATCGCGCGGCGCACCGTCGCCATCGCGGATGCGATCGCAGAACTCGAAACGGCATCCTGAGGAGCAGGTTCATGACCAAGACCAACGCCGGGAATTTCTTCGAGGACTTCAAGGTCGGGCAGGTGCTGCATCACGCGACGCCGCGCACGGTGACGGAAGGCGATGTCGCGCTCTACCAGGCGCTGTTCGGCTCGCGCTTCTCACTGCAATCCTCGGCGGAAGTCGCGCGGCATAGCGGTTACGCCACGGCGCCCGTCGACGACATGCTCGCCTTCCACATCGTCTTCGGCAAGACGGTGCCGGACGTCTCGCTCAATGCGGTGGCCAATCTCGGTTATGCCGATTGCCGCTTCCTCAAGCCCGTCTTCCCCGGCGACACGCTGTCGAGCGAATCGAAGGTGATCGGGTTGAAGGAAAATTCGAACGGCGAGACGGGCGTCGTCTATGTCCGCTCGACGGGCCGCAACCAGAAGGGCGATATCGTTCTCGATTATGTGCGCTGGGTGATGGTCAGGAAGCGCCATGCCGCCTCGCCCGCGCCGGAGGAGGATGTGCCGCATCTGCCCGCCGCCGTCGGCGCGGCGCATCTCGCCGCGCCCGCCGGTACCTCCTTCAAGAGTTTCGACACGGTGGCGTCGGGCTCGCCCCATCTCTGGGACGATTACGAAGTGGCCGAGAAGATCGACCATGTGGACGGCATCACCATCGAGGAAGCCGAACACATGATGGCGACGCGGCTCTACCAGAATACCGCGAAGGTTCATTTCAATCAGTATACGGAAGGCAAGGGCCGCTTCGGCCGCCGCCTCATCTATGGCGGCCATGTCATCTCGCTTGCCCGCGCGCTTTCCTTCAACGGGCTCGGCAATGCCGTTCTCGTCGCCGCCATCAATGGCGGCCGTCACGTCGCGCCCTACTTTGCCGGCGACACGGTGTTCGCCTGGTCGGAAGTGCTCGACAAGGCGGAGATGAAGGGGCGCGACGATCTCGGCGCGCTCCGGCTGCGCACCTTCGCGACGAAAGACAGGCCCTGCGGCGATTTCCCGGGCGCGAAGGAAAAAGGCTACGAGGACGGCGTTATCCTCGACCTCGACTATTGGGTGTTGATGCCGCGCCGCTGAGAAATTTGGCGTACAAGGAGTTGGGCAATATGCTTTCCCTCGAGACGGGCGGTCATCCGCAATCCACGGGCGTCACGAACATGCGTTCACCCGAGAGCATCGCCTTCGAGGAAGCCTGGGAAGCCGCGCGGGCGGGCCTCGACGTGCCGCCCCGCAGCGCGATCGGCCTGCGGCGCTTTGCGCCTTTCGCGACCCGGTTCGCGATCATCGAGCCGGACCCCGATACCGTTGCGCTTCCCTTCCGGCTCACCGGCTCGGGCTTTCGCGATTTCTTCGGCTACGATCTGACCGGGACCGACTACCTGACGCTCGCCGATCCCGCGATCCGCCAACTCGCCTATGACAGCGTGATGGCCTGTCTCCGGCAGCCCTGCGGGCTCTGGCAGGCGACGCCCGCGACCACCGCGGAGGGCCAGTCGATCCTCTACGAATATACGATCCTGCCGATCTCGAAATCGGGCGGGCCGGCGGATCACATCGTCATCTTCGTCAATTTCGAGGCGAAGCTCCATGACGACCTGCCGGACCTTGCCCGGATCGAGCGCTCGACCGTCTGGCACTGGCTCGATACCGGCTCCGGCGTGCCGCCCGCAACCGTCGGGCGCGCGCCGCTCGGCTGATCCTCAAAGATCGGCGGGGTAGATATAGGCCAGCGTCGCGAGGGCGATGGCGACGAGGGTCTCCTTGCCCGCCTCATCCGTGCAGACGACGCGCGTTTCCACGACGCATTGCCGCCGTCCCGCCTTCACGACCTCGCCGCGCGCGATGGCGCGCCTCCCGGTCGCGGGCCTCAGCAGGTTCAGCTTGTATTCGGAGGTGACGAGGCTCACCGCGCCTTCCGGCAGCATGGTCGAGGCGGCGCAGCCGGACGCGTTGTCGGCCAGATAGCCGATCACACCGCCATGGATATAGCCGTTGTTCTGGGTGAGGTCCGGCCGGTTCTCCACCGTCAGTGCCGCGCGGCCCCGCTCCACCTTTCCAACCTTCGCCCCCACGAGCATCGAAAAGGGCTGTTCGGTCAGCACCCGGCTCACCCGTTCGAACGGCGTCTCGCCGCCTGGCAGCAGGCCGGGAATCGCTTCTGCACTCATGCGCTTCGTCCTCATTGCGAATATCCTGCGCGCACCATGCGTCCGCTTAGTTGCAAAAGCTTCGCAGCTTCGCGCAAACCGCTTTGCGCGGGCGGCCCTTGCCCCAGCGTTTCCGGGCACTTGCCGCATCCCGTTTTCCTGCAAACCGCTTTGCGCGGGGTCCGGAGGCAAACGGTTCCCATGACGGCGTCAGGACATTTGCCATGTGCGCCGCCGCGCGATAAACAACGAGGCAACACATGCGGGCCCGTCCGGGTCCGCGGATCTCCTTGTTGCCCGAAACGGGGTTCTTCGGATGGCTGAACAGCGACAAGCCGTAGAGAGGCCGCTCTCTCCGCATCTCCAGATCTATCGCCTCACGATCACCATGGCGATGTCGATCCTGCATCGCATCGTCGGCGTTGCCCTCTACGCGGGCACGGCGCTGGCCGCCTGGTGGCTGATCGCGACGGCCACGGGTCCGGAGGCCTATGCGGCGTTCCGGTCGGTCGCGGATCACTGGTTCGGCCAACTCGTTCTTTTCGGTTTCACCTGGGCGCTGCTGCATCATCTCTTCAGTGGCATCCGCTATCTCGTCTGGGACGAGATCGTCGCGACCTCGCCCAAGGCGGCGGATCGCATAAGCTGGGCGGCGGCCATTGCCGCGCTTGCTGCCACGGTCCTTGTCTGGGCCGTCATCTGCACCATGCGGGGGGCAATCTGATGTCCGCTTCGAAAAAGGATATGCGCACGCCGCTCGGCCGCGTTCTCGCTCACGGTTCGGCGAAGTCCGGCACCGGCGACCACATCCGCCAGCGCATCACGGCTCTCGCCATGGTGCCGCTCGGGCTCTTTTTCACTGGCTTCGCCGTCTCGCTTGTCGGCGCCGACTACGAGACGGCGCGCGCCGCGCTCGGCAATCCGTTCATTGCCGTTGCGGCGCTTCTTTTCGTCGTCGCCGCGATCATGCACATGCGCATCGGCATGCAGATCGTCATCGAGGACTATGTGACGGGCGCGCGGCTGCGCAGCCTCGCCCTGATCGGTAATTTCTTCTTTTCCTACGCCGTCGGTCTCGCCTGCCTCTATGCGGTCGCGAAGATCGGCTTCGGCGGCTGAGTTCCTTTCCTTCAAGCGTCGAGACATAAGCTCATGACGACTGCTTACGAATTCCACGATCACACATTCGACGTCGTCGTCGTCGGTGCCGGCGGCGCCGGCCTTCGCGCCACGCTCGGCTGCGTCGAAAAGGGGCTCCGCACCGCCAACATCACCAAGGTCTTCCCGACCCGCAGCCACACCGTCGCGGCGCAGGGCGGCGTCGCCGCCTCGCTCGGCAATATGGGGCCGGACGACTGGCGCTGGCACATGTACGACACGGTGAAGGGTTCCGACTGGCTCGGCGACCAGGACGCCATCGAATATCTCTGCCGCCAGGCGCCGGAAGCCGTCTACGA
>JACIYQ010000097.1 GCA_014359855.1 Parvibaculum sp. | reverse complement strand
GCGGGAACCTGGATTCTCTGCGGTTGGCGTCCCGGTCCTCCGATGAAGCTTGGCAAAGTGAAAGAATTGCTGGGGTTCGGGGGCAATGTGACGCTTTCGAATCTCATCAATTATTCGACGCAGAACCTCGACCAGATACTGATTGGCTGGTACTGGGGCGCAGCTCCCCTCGGTCTTTATGACCGTGCGCACCGGCTTCTCCTGGTGCCCATAAACAATCTCAACACCCCCCTCTTTGCCGTCGCAATGCCCGCGCTGAGCCGTCTCGCGGGCGATACGGTGCGCTATCGGCGGGCTTATCTGATGATGATCGAGAAGCTTATCATGGTCACGATGCCGGGCGCCGCACTGCTGATCGCGATTCCCGACGTCGTGGTGCAGGTTCTCTTCGGTGACAAATGGCTCGGCGCCGCGCCCATCCTCGGCTGGCTCGCGATCGCCGCTCTCTACCAGCCCGTGAGCTACACATGCAGCTGGCTGCTGATGTCGCAGAACAGGACGCGCGAGATGCCGGCACTGGGGCTGATCGGTTCCTGCGTGACCATTCTCGCGGTGGTGCTCGGTCTGCCTTTCGGTGCCGTGGGCGTTGCTGCGGCCTATGCGCTGAGCGGACTTTGCCTGAGAGTGCCGTTCCTGTTCTGGGTGGTGGGACGCCGGGGGCCCGTGAGTTCCTCCGACCTGTACCGGGCGATGATGCCCGCAGCGGTTGCTTCCGCGCTGGTGCTCGTTGCGATCTGGTTGCTGCGGAAGCTGCATCTCTTCGCCATGATGACGCCGCTCGAGATGCTGTTGGCAAATGGCTTCCTCGCGATGGCGCTCGCTTTGGTCTCCTATCTGATCCTGCCGCAGGGGCGCGAGGCGATGCGGGATTTCCGCAGGCTCTCCGGCTTCTTTCTGAAGCGGCGCGCGAATGCGTGACATGGAAGCAGGGAGGCAGCCGCAGGTTGACGCCCCGATGACCATCGCCCTTGCAAAACGGCCCTTGCGCTTAGCGGTTTTTGCCTACGAGTTCCCGGCTCTGAGCGAGACTTTCGTTCTGAGCCAGGTCACGGGGCTTATTGACCGCGGTCATCACGTGACGGTATTCGCCACCGCTGCCCGTGCCGATCCGATGGTTCACCCCGATGTGGTTTCCTACGGACTGGATGCCCGAATTCGCTACCGGGCGATGCCAGCCGGCCGGATAGAGAGGGTGATGTCGGCGCCGGCTCTGGCTGCGCGTGCCGGTTCCGGGAACGCGATGCCGTTTCTCAGGTCTCTCAACGTGGCGCGTTATGGAGCGGACGCTCGTTCGCTCAGTCTCTTCTATTGGTCGGGTGCGTTGCAGGCGCGCGAAGAGTATGACGTCATCCATTGCCACTTCGGCACTGTCGGACGCGAGGTCGCCTTCCTCCGCGAAATCGGCGCGATAAGCGGCAAGCTCGCGGTGAGCTTCCACGGCGTCGATATGAGCGCATGTCTTGAAGTGGGCGACGGGCTCTACCGCCACCTCTTCGAGAATGCCGATCTGCTTTTGCCGATCTCGGAACATTGGCGCCGCCGCCTTCTCGAAATGGGTGCCGACGCGGCGCGCATGAAGGTCCACCGGATGGGGATCGACCTCGAGCGGTTTCCCTTCAGGCAGAGATCCGCCTCGCGCGACCGGGAGTTCCAGGTTCTGACGATCGGCCGTCTCGTCGAGAAGAAGGGAATTGAATATGCACTGCGGGCCGTAGCCGGGCTTGCGGACAGCGGCGTGCCGGTGCGTTATTCCATTGTCGGGGATGGTCCGCTGCGGCGACAGCTCGAAGAGCTTGCCGCCGAACTCGGCATCGCCGGGCAAGTGCACTTCCTTGGGTGGAAGGATCAGGCCTGCGTTGCCGCGCTCATGAAAAAGAGCGATGTCCTGCTCGCGCCAAGCGTGACGGATTCGCGCGGGGATCAGGAGGGCATTCCGGTCACGTTGATGGAAGCCATGGCGAGCGGGGTGCCGGTGGTCTCAACCCGGCATAG
>JACIYQ010000096.1 GCA_014359855.1 Parvibaculum sp. | reverse complement strand
TTCCGCTCATGGCCCCAGTTGCATACTTGTCCGGATCGGCCCCGTCCAGCCCCGGCCGTTCAGCCTGGGTTCAGCTTGAAGCGGCGAGAATGGACGGGAAAGCCTGTGGGAGGGCCTGTCACCACCGGGAGACCCCTTTGGCGATGTACCGGGCGATGCACGAAAGGAAGGGAACGAGGCGAAATCCGGCGATTGCCCTCGCGCTCGCGGCGGCGATTGGCGCGGCTTTGCCTGCGGCCGCAAAGACCGTCGAGCCGGAAGCCACCGCCGAAGGGGTGCTCGCAGACTACACGGTATACATCGGCGGGCTCATCGTTGCCGAAGGCTCGATGAAGGCGAGCCTGAAAGGCGAGAACTACCGGTTGCAGAACCAGCTCGGATCGGCCGGCCTCCCGAAGAAGTTCTGGGACGCGAAGTGGACCATGACGAGCGAGGGCCGCGTCGATGGCGAGAAACTGCACCCGTCGAGCTTTGCTTTCACCTCAACCGAAAACGACGAAACGAAGAAGCGGCTCCTCACCTACAATAATGGCGGCATGCCGGCCTTGAGCTTCGACCCGCCGCTCCCTCCGGAAGAGCGCGAGAGCACCTTGCCATTCGAGCGAAAGGGAACGCTCGATCCTGTCAGCACCTTTCTCGTGCCGGTGGTGAACGAAGGCAGCCCCTGCAACCGCAAGCTCCCCGTCTTCGACGGCAAGCGCCGCTACGACCTCGATCTCACCTTCGATCGCATCGATACGATTACGACGCGCAACAACGGCTATAGCGGCGAAGCGGTCCGCTGCAAGGTGCGCGTAACGCCGCGCGCGGGCATGGAGAAGACGAAACTCACCAGCACCCTGCGGCAGCGCGACGATACCTTGATATGGCTCGCGCCGGTCGGCAGCGGAAAGTTCTACTTTCCGGTGCGGGTGCAGATGAGAACGCCCATCGGCGGTGCCGTTCTGGACGTGGTGCAGCTTCGGCCGCTGGGTGTGAACACCGCGGCCGCCGATATCCCGAACTGACGAAGCCCGGTTTCAATCGGCCTTGCCGACCTGTCCACGCACTTCCTCGTGAAGCGCGCGCAGGCGTTCGACGAGGTCATCCTCGGGTGGGACGCCCCTCTTCCTGATATCTTCAAGCAACCCTTCGAGCCGCACCGCCAGCATGCCGTAATATTCCTTCTGCCGGTCGTCCTTTTCCCGGACGTCCGCAAGGCTGCTCGGGCGGCGCGCCTTTGGACGCGCCAAACCATCTCCGGTGCTCATGGCACCTCCGCGGATCTCGCATATGTGATCTATGCTCGGCAGCCGTGTTTTCCCGCGTTTCCTGTTCCGGGAGGGCACGTCTTGCCTGGCGGGGCCCATGGGCGGCGGCTCGGAGATCGTTGAGCGGCACGCGTGCCCTGCCAAATCGACTCTCATGGTCGAAAGTTGACCGGGGGAATAGTCCAGCTCGAAGCGGGTTGCAACAAGGAATATGCGGCAACGCTCACTTGACGCACACACTGCCCGTCAAACAGGCATTTTCTGAGAAGCCTTGTTTATCGGCAGTTCAGGCCGCTTGCGCCCGTTTTTCCTTGATAAGCGCCAGAATTTCGCGTGCCGCCACCGGAATATTCGTACCCGGACCAAAAATCGCGGACGCTCCGGCCTTTTTCAGGAAGTCGTAATCCTGCTGCGGAATGACGCCGCCGCAGATGATGAGGATGTCGTCGGCCCCTTCATCCTTCAACGCCTTGGCGAGAGCGGGAACAAGCGTCTTGTGTCCGGCTGCGAGGCTCGAAATGCCGATCACATGAACGTCGTTTTCGATGGCATCGCGGGCTGCCTCTTCCGGCGTCTGGAACAGCGGCCCGACATCGACATCGAATCCAT
>JACIYQ010000095.1 GCA_014359855.1 Parvibaculum sp. | reverse complement strand
CTTCTGAAGGCCGAACCGGCCTCCAGACGCCGGGCGATTTCCGCCAAATCCCTGCTCAGCAAGTGGCCCTTGAGCGCTTCCCTTTCAAGAGGCGCATGGAGGGCGGCTATATCTATGATTTCATTGCGTAATCTGTCAAGCGCCGGGGTCTTGATCTGTATCCGCGAGATATCCTCGGCGTAATTCTCCAAGAGTTCCGGGTGGTTAAGGAGCGTGAGGAGCATCAGCCCCTCCCGCCCCTGCTCGCCCAGCGAACCGCTGGCAAGCGCCGAACGGCGCAATTCCGGCGTGACGGGAGGCATGTAGGTCTCGCCGCGCCCAAAGCCGCCCCGGCCCCGGAAATTACCCCGGCCCTGCCATTGGCCGCCGAACCCGCGCTGAAACCCGCCCTGCCGGAAACCGCCGCCCCGCTTCGGCGCCGAGCCGCCAAAGAACTTTCCAACCCGCTCGCGCAACGCCTGCGCATAATGCCCGCGCACCTTCGGATCGCCGATGGCGGCGACGGCGGCTTCGAGATCGGCCTCAAGCTTCGCGCGGCGCTCCGGCGTGTCCCAGGCGCCGGTCGAGGTTTCCTTCTCCCACAGCATGTCGGAAAGCGGCCGTGCCTTCGCCAGTATCTCCCGCATCGCATCGCCCCCCTCCTCGCGCACGAGGTCATCCGGATCTTTTCCTTCCGGCAACAGCGCGAAGCGGAGCGAATGTCCGGGCTTGAGCATCGGCAGCACACGCTCGACCGCGCGGTAGGCAGCGCGCAGCCCCGCCTTGTCGCCGTCGAAACAGAGGATGGGCTCCGGCGTCATGCGCCAGAGCAGCCCGATCTGGTCTTCGGTGAGCGCGGTGCCGAGCGGCGCTACCGCATTGTGGATGCCGCCCTGTGCGAGGCCGACGACGTCCATATAGCCTTCGACGGCGATCACCGTGCCCTCGTCATGCGCGGGCTTGCGCGCGCGGTCGAGATTGTAGAGCACGCGGCCTTTGTGAAAGAGCGGCGTCTCCGGCGAGTTGAGATACTTCGCCTTGGCGTCGGGCGAAAGCGCGCGCCCGCCAAAGGCGATGACGCGGCCGCGCGCATCGGCGATGGGAAACATGACGCGGTTACGGAAGCGGTCGTAAGGCTCGGCGATATCCGCGCCTGCGATGACGAGGCCTGCTTCCGCCATCTGGTCGAGCGTCACATTCTTCGACTTGAGATATTTGAGCAGCGACGTGCGGTCGCCGCGATCGTCGCCCGGCGCATAGCCGATGCCGAAATCGTCGATGGTATTGCCCTTGAGCCCGCGCCGGTCGAGATAGGCGCGCGCTTCGGCGCCCGCACCCTCCTGCAATTTCTGGCGGAAGAACTGCGCCGCCATCTCCATCACGTCGATCAGCGTCGCCGCTTCCTTGTCGCGCTCGGCCGCAAACGGATCGCGCTCCGGCATCTCCATACCGGCTTCGGCGGCAAGCCGCTCCACCGCCTCGATGAAGGAGAGGTTCTCGGTCTTTTCGAGGAACTTGATGACGTCGCCATGCTCGCCCGACGAGAAGCAGTGATAGAACTGCTTGTCGTCGTTCACCGTGAAGCTCGGGCTCTTTTCGTTCGAAAAGGGCGAAAGGCCGACGAACTCCCTGCCCCGCCTGATGAGCTTCACCTTGCGGCCGACGACCTCCGAGACGCGAATGCGTCCCTTCAATTCGTCGAGAAAGCCTTTGGGGAAGGACATGGGGGCGCAGCCTCTGGCGGTCGGAAAGGTATTATACGCTTCTTCGTAAAGCCGCAGCGGGGGGCTTGCAAAGAGTTACATTTGTATATACAAATGTAAGAGGCATTATGCCGGCAACCAGCGCATGACGTGCGGCCCAGAACAAGACCGACTCCATTTGGGGATGTTATGCGCGCGAACGATCAAGCGTTTCGGACTTTCACCCACTCCTTCAGTGGATTCGAATGGGATGAAGACAAACGGCAGATCAATCTGAAGAAACACCGGATCGATTTCCGGAGCGTCTTGCGGATATTCGATCGGCCGCTTTGTCGCCGAAGGTCAGACAAGAATGGGGAAACAAGGTTCCTCGTGGTCGGAGTATTCGATGATGCAGAAGTCTCGGTCATCTACACAGAGCGCGAAGAAGGCATCTGCCGGATCATCTCGGCAAGACGCGCCCGCCCGGAAGAAAGAAGAGCGTATCGTTCGCTACTCTCTTGAGGAGGCGATGAATCTCGGCCCCGGCGAAACCGACTGGGAGCGCGTTCGCAATATCACCGATGAAGAACTTGAAGCGGCGATTGCTTCCGATCCCGATTCCGACTTTCCCCTTGATGAAGGCGAATGGGAACTCGTGATCCCCAGGAAGCAGCCGGTCAGCATTCGTCTCGACGAAGACGTGCTCACCTATTTCAAGGAAACGGGTCCGCGCTACCAGACGCGGATCAACAAGGTGCTACGGAGCTATGTGAAAGCGCAGAAGATCAAGGAGAAAGCGAAGGACAAGAAGAAGGCCTGACAGCTCAGGCCAGCTTCTCTTTCACAATCGCGCCCGCCTTGGCGAAGTCCATCTGCCCGGCATGGCGCTTTTTGAGTTCGCCCATCACGCGGCCCATATCCTTGATGCTGGCGGCACCCGTCTCGGCGATCACGGCCTGGACGGCGGCAGCCGTTTCGGCATCGGAGAGCTGCTTCGGCATGAAGCTCTCGATGATCGCGATTTCCTCGTTTTCCTGCTGGGCAAGCTCCATGCGGCCGGCGGACTCGTAGATACCGGCGGACTCGCGGCGCTGCTTCACCATCTTCGAGAGCACGTCGAGGATTTCGGCATCGCTCACGCCCGCGTCCCGGCCCTCGGTGCGGCCGGCGATGTCGCGGTCCTTGAGCGCCGCCTGAATGAGGCGGAGCGTCGCCATGCGGCGCTTGTCCTGCGCCTTCGTGGCTTCGGTGAGCCCCTGCTTGATGGTTTCCCGCAGGCTCTGGGTCATTGCCGGTCTCCGATGAATTTGGGAGCGCCGCCGCATGTGGCGCACGTACCCCCGGAATCGGCGACACGCTAAACCAAAGCCCGGACGCACGCAATCCGGGACCGCATTGCAGCATCGCACTCAACCCATTGAAATCATTATTCTTTTAAGAAAACACGGGTGCTTGACGGAAATCGGGCGATCCCTTAGTGTCCGCCAAATTCAACGGGAAACCGGGTCTGTCCGGGCGGAAGCGCCGAAAGCTTCGCGCCTGCTTCCTGCAGACAAGTTCCTCCCCTGGAGTTGCCACGATGAAGGTGTCGACGAAAGCCGCCACGGAACGGCGCGTGTCCAAGGTCACGCAAGGTTCCGGGGAGGAG
>JACIYQ010000094.1 GCA_014359855.1 Parvibaculum sp. | reverse complement strand
GGAGGTAGCCTGTTGGCGACGGCGCGAAACGGGTGATGACTTTCTTCTGTTCCGTCATGATCTCCTGCGATCCGGCTCCGCAGCCGCACGGCTAGGCAACTCCAAGAAATGTTGGCAAGCTTTGACCCGGATTATGGCAATGACGCCTTGAAGGTCCGCTGCGGGGCAGGGATTTCTAGCACATCGCGGCAACGCAGCGTAAGCCCGAAATATGCCGGGCAAACCACGCAAAAAAGCGTTTGAGGCGATAGGGTTAGGAGGAAGTCCTAACGGGTTTGAGCGGCTTTCGGACATCCGGCCTGGGGGGCTATGTGACGATCGCGGCAGGCGGGCGCTGGCGGCCCGCGTTTATGAGGCTGATGACAGGAAGCCGCGAGGCATCTGGCGCCTGCGCTTCCTGGCTACGGGCTTCCTATGCCGCCGATAACGACCGGCTGTTTCTCTGGATACCGGTCTTCATGGGGGCAGGTATTGCGTTCTATTTCGGTCTGGATTTCGAGCCCTCCCTCTGGGTAGCGATTCTTCCGCCACCGTTCGCGGCGGTCCTCGCCTGGCGGACAAGGCACCGGCCTCTCTCCGGGCCGGTCTCGATGGCGCTCCTATGCGTCTCTATCGGCCTTGTGGCGGCGGTGTTGCGTTTCCATTCCGTGGCGGCGCCCGTTCTGGAGCAGCCAATGTCCGGAGAGTTCGTGGGCCTTGTCCTCTCGGCCGAGAGGACAGAGACCGGCGCTCTATCGGCTGTGCTCGCACCTGTGTCGTTTGCGGGGCTGCCACCCGAGCGCTTGCCGGCAAAGGTAAGGCTGAACGTCAGGCTGCGCGATGCGGCCTTGCGGCCGGGGGCGGAGGTGAGGTTGAGGGCGCGCCTCATGCCTCCGCCGGAACCGGTCTTGCCGAACGGTTTCGACTTCGCGCGGCAGGCCTGGTTCTCGTCGATAGGGGCCGTGGGGTTTGCCTATACGGCCCCCGAAGAGATAGCGCCGCCTTCAGGCGCTGGAGAACTGCTGACGGTACTCCGTATGAAAATCGGCGAGCGCATGCGTACGCGGATCGGCGGTACGAGCGGCGCCGTGGCCGCGGCCCTGGTCGCCGGCGAGCGGGCAAGTATTCCCGACGAAGTTTCCGCTGATCTGCGGGCGGCAGGCATCTACCACGTGCTCTCGATTTCGGGTCTTCACATGGTTCTGTTCGCGGGCTCCCTTTTTTGGGTGGCGCGGACCTTTCTGGTGCTGCTGCCGGGACTGGCGCTCCGGTACCCGGTCAAGAAATGGGCGGCGGCCGTCGCCATCCTCGGTGCGACCTTCTACCTGCTGATATCGGGTGGGGCCGTCGCGACGCAACGCGCATGGATCATGATCTGTCTGATGTTTCTGGCCGTGCTGCTCGACAGGCCCGCCCTCAGTATGCGGAATGTGATGCTGGCGGCGACCGCCATTCTGGTGTGGCGGCCGGAAAGCCTGATCGGCGCGAGCTTTCAGATGTCGTTCGCGGCCGTGATTGCGCTCATCGCATTCTATGAAAGCGAGCCGGTGCGCAGGTGGTCGTCGAGGCCCCGCGCCGCAGGGCTCGAAGCGGCGGCATCGCGCGGCATCGCTTACATCCTCGGTATCGCATCGACGAGTATCGTCGCCGGAACGGCAACAGGCGTCATCGCGGCGTTTCATTTCAACCGCATTGCGATCTATGGCCTTGCGGGCAACATGGCCGCGATGCCCATCGTCGGCATCGTCGTGATGCCAATGGCGCTGCTTGCCTTGCTGCTGATGCCCTTCGGGCTCGACGGCCCGGCTCTCTGGCTCATGGGGAAGGGCGTCGACGGCATGCTCGCCGTCGCGCACGAAGTGGCGGCCTGGCAGGGCGCGGATCGGCTCGTACCCGCCGCACCGCTCTCGGCTCTCGTGGTCGCCGTGCTCGGGGCATTGTGGCTGACACTGTGGCGGGCGAACTGGCGCTACGCGGGGCTTGTCCCTATCGCGGTTGGTCTTAGTCTCTGGGGGAGTGGTACGCCGCCCGACATACTGATCGATCGGGACGCCGCGCTTTTTGCCGTACGCACCGCGGACGGAAATCTCGCTCTCACCGCAACGCGACCTTCCTACACGGCGGAGCAATGGCTGCGTTACGAGGGAGATACGAGGACGGTGCGAGAGGTTGCACGCTCGGAATTCGTCGGTTGCGATCAAGGCGGATGTGTCTACCGGGAGGAGGGCCGCCCGGTCGTCGCATTTCCATCAAGCCTTGCAGCAGTCGTCGAGGATTGTGAGAAAGCCGATATCGTTGCCGCCGTAGTTCCTGTTCCGCGCCGCATTCGAAACGAATGTTCGGCGCGGCTGTTGCTCGACTATTTCTTCTTTTGGCGGAACGGCGCAACGGCGATCACGCTCGCGCCGGACGGTGCCTTCCGCATTCACACGGCGCGCGAGCTGCGCGGGGAGCGGCCATGGGTCCAGAGAAGCCGGGATCGTCAGTAACGGCGCAACAGGCCGACCAGCTTGCCCTGAACCTTGACGCGATCAGGACCGAAGATGCGGGTCTCGTAAGCCGGGTTCGCAGCTTCGAGCGCGATCGAGTCACCCTTCTTGCGAAGCCGCTTCAACGTTGCCTCGTAGCCATCCACAAGCGCGACCACGATGTCGCCGCTCGTCGCTGTGTCACAACGCTGGATGAGTACCGTGTCGCCGTCGAGAATGCCGGCTTCGATCATCGAGTCGCCTTTGACCTCGAGTGCATAGTGTTCGCCCGAACCGAGAAGCGTAAGCGGTACGCTGACCTGATGGCTTTCTTCCTGCAGTGCCTCGATCGGCGTGCCGGCGGCGATGCGGCCCATCACCGAAAGCGTCATCGTGTCGCCCGACTCGCGCGCAGGCGCGAGGTCGCGACTCGTCTGCTTCGGACGGGCGCCGCCTTCGATGACGCTGGGCGAAAAGCCCCTGCCGCGCGATATGGCGAGGCTTGGCGAGGCCGCCTCGGGAAGCTTGAGAATTTCGAGGGCGCGCGCCCGATGGGGCAGGCGCCGGATGAAGCCGCGCTCTTCGAGCGCCGTAATGAGCCGGTGAATGCCGGATTTAGAACGGAGATCCAGCGCATCCTTCATCTCGTCGAAGCTGGGAGAAACGCCGCCCTCTTTGATCCGCTCATGGATGAACATCAGCAGTTCATGTTGCTTGCGCGTCAGCATAGGCCCTGGCCCCTCCGTCTGCTTCGGGGCCCGCTGGCCCTAGGAACAAAACAAAAACACTTGGGCTTGTTCTAGTTTGGTTCTCGTGGGTGTGTCAAGCGTAATTGTGGATAAGTCAGGTGCGGAGGGGCAGGACGGTCACGATGCCACCAGCCTTCATGGCTTCGGCGCCGGGGGCGCGGATGATGAGGCAGCCGGCATCCGCCAGGATCGAAAGCATGGAACTGTCCTGGAGTTCGAAGGGCGTCGCCACGGGAAGCTCACCGTGAATGTGATCGAGGCCGGCGCGGACATAGTCCTCGCGCGATCCGTTGGCGGGCAGGTCGCGGCCGAGGCGGGCGAGGGTGGTGTGAAGCGCGCTGTCGCCGCCCTGCATGCGCTGTATGGCAGGTTTGAGGAAAAGCATTGCGCAGACATAAGCCGACACAGGGTTACCGGGCAGTCCCATCATCGGCTTGCCGTTGAGAGAGCCATACACCAGAGGCTTGCCCGGCCGCATGGCGATCTTCCAGAAATCGATATCGAGGCCAAGGGGCGTAAGCGCTTCGCGGACGAGATCGTGCTCGCCGACGGAGGCGCCGCCAAGCGTCACCAGCATGTCGGCATCGCGTGCGCGTTCCGCCGCATCGCGAATGGCGCCTGTGCGATCCGGTGCAATGCCGAGGTCGAGCGGCACGCCGCCCGCTTCGAGGATGAGAGCGGCAAGCCCGTCATTGTTCGACGAAACGATCTGGTTCGGTCCGGGCTCCGTTCCCGGCGGCACGAGCTCGTCGCCGGTCGAGAAGAAGGCGATGACAGGCCGCTTGTGAACGCTGAGCGTTGCGAGATTCATGGCGGCGGCAAAGGCAATATCGGCGGGCGATAACTTGCGGCCCGCAGGCATGCCCGCATCGCCCGTGCGGAAATCGAGGCCGCACACGCGGACATGCTGCCCGGCAGCCGCAGCTTCCTTCACGACGACAACATCGCCCTCGCGGTCGGTGTCTTCCTGAATGACGATCGTGTCCGCTCCGCGCGGGAGTGCGGCGCCCGTGAAGATGCGAACGGCCTGACCTTCGTTGAGTTGGCCGGAATGGAAGCTGCCGGCAGGCACGTTGCCGACAACCGTAAGGCGCGCAGGGACGGAGACAACGTCGGAAGCCCTGACGGCGTAGCCATCCATCGCGGAAAGATCGGCGGGCGGTTGCGTACGCCGCGCTATCGCTTCTTCGGCAAGTACACGGCCAAGCGCCCGAGACAACGGAACCGTCTCGACGGATGTGGTGTGCAGCGTTGCCAGAATGCGCGCTCGCGCTTCCTCGACCGGCAGAAGAGGTTTTTGTGCCATCGGTTATTTCGCCTTGTAGTCGCCCGACTTTCCGCCCGATTTTTCCGTGAGCCTGATATCACCGATCTTCATTCCGCGATCGACGGCCTTCGCCATGTCGTAAAGCGTGAGACAGGCGACGCTGACCGCCGTAAGCGCTTCCATTTCGACGCCCGTCTGTCCGGCAACTTTCACCGTCGCTTCCACCTCGACCGAGTTCGTCTTTTTGTCGGGCCGGAGATCGACTTCGACTTTCGAGATGGCGAGGGGGTGGCAAAGCGGAATGAGGTCCGACGTCTTCTTCGCCGCCATGATGCCCGCAAGCCGGGCGACTTCGAGTGCGTTCCCTTTCTTCAGGCCATCATCGAGAATGAGCTTCAACGTCGACGCTTTCATCGTGATGCGGCCCTTGGCCGTCGCGCTGCGTGACGTGACGGGCTTTTCCGACACGTCCACCATGCGGGCCGCGCCTTTCTCATCGAGATGCGTCAGCCTTTTTTTCGTTGCCACGCGCGTCTTCCTTTCCCGGAGCCGAAGTTCCGCTCGTCAGTTCGCTGCCGCGTGAATGGACTTAAGGCTTGCGAAAAGCTTCGCCGCACCATCAAGCGGAAGGCAGCTCGGCCCATCGCAAAGCGCCTTGTCGGGTTCCGGATGGAACTCGAGGAAGACACCGTTTGCACCCGCCGCGACGGCAGCTTTCGCGATCACGGAAACGCCATCGCGCCGCCCGCCCGTCGATGCGCCTTGCGTGCGCGGATCGGCGCCCGGAAGCTGAACGGCATGCGTCGCATCGATAGTTACCGGCGCGCCGAGCTTTTTCATCTCGTCGAAAGCGAGCATGTCGACGATGAGGTTGTTGTAGCCGAAGGATGCGCCGCGCTCGCAGAGGATCGTCATGCCGGGTGCTGCCGCTTCCGCGATCTTGGAAAGGATGTTGCGGCAATCCCAGGGCGCGAGGAACTGGCCCTTCTTCACATGAAGCAGGCCGCCCGCCTTGTGCGTCGCTCGCGCGGCCGCGACCACGAGGTCTGTCTGACGGCAGAGGAATGCCGGTATCTGCACGAGGTCAGCAACCTCGGCAACGGCCTCGGCCTGTGCCTCTTCGTGGATGTCGGTGCAGATCGGAACGTTGAAGCGTTGCTTCACTTCCGCAAGCATGGCGAGGCCGTCCTTGAGGCCCGGTCCACGATAGCTCTTGATGGAGGAGCGGTTCGCCTTGTCGAAGCTTGCCTTGAAGATGAAGGGAAGTTTCAGCTCGCCGAGCACCGATTTAAGGTGCTCCGCCGTTGCAATCGTGAGATCGAGGTCCTCAAGAACATTGAGGCCGGCAATGCAGAGAAGCGGCTCGCCATCGCCGATTGCCATGTTCCATTTGGGAAGCTTGAGGACGGTCATGATCCGCATCACTTTCTTTGTTGGCAGTGAAGAATTTACAGGTCTTTGCGCATGAAACCGCGCCGCTCGACAGGCAATCCCTTATCCTGCCCGTGATAATGCGCGAGGAACAGGGCAGGCGTCCACTCATGCCGGGCAAGCTCGCGGAACCCGCAAGACGCATAGAAAGGGCCGTTCCAGGGAAGGTCGCGAAAGGCCGATAGCGTCACCGCGGAGTAGCCGTTGTCGTCGGCATGCCTGCAGACGGCATCGATGAGCCTTCGACCAAGCCCCTTGCGCCCATGTGAGGTGTGTACGGACAATTCATATATGTGCATGGAACGGTCGAGCGGGGCCGAGAGAATGAAACCGGCGGGCGTGCCGTCGGCCGTCGCGACGAAGACGGCACCGGCGCGCGCCGAGGCGTCAATGAACTCCCTGTCGGTGGGCTCATGGGAGGCGATTTCAGGCAAGCCCGCTTCCACGAACAAGGTCCCCGCGGCCTTCTCGATGGCGGCGAAACGTTCGACGTCCGTGGGTTTGCAGGTGCGGATATCATAGGTCATTCTGGGCGTCCAAAAGGCCGACTGTCATCGAAGCGTCACCGAAATGTCACATATCGCGAGAATATCCCCGGTGCGGGGATAAACGGGGATGCCGATGCGGGGGGACGAAGAATCTTGTCCCCGGTTCCGGACATCCGGCGGGCGATGTTGCGCGCGGTCAGGCGGGGGACGAAAGCAAAGCGCGCGTCGCTGCCTCCACATCCTTCTGCCGCATCAGGCTCTCTCCGACCAGAAACGTCCGTACACCAACCTTCGAGAGCCGCACGATGTCGGCATGGGTGAAGATGCCGCTCTCGCCGACGATGAGGCGGTCGTCCGGAACGAGAGGTGCGAGCCGTTCCGTCGTCGCGAGTGTCGTCTCGAAGGTCTTGAGGTTACGGTTGTTGATCCCGAGAAGGGGGCTCTTGAGGGCGAGGGCGCGCGTCAGTTCCTCTTCGTCGTGAACTTCCACAAGTACATCCATCTTCCAGCCGAAAGCCGCCTGTTCGATTTCGGCGGCCTGCGCATCGGAAACAGCCGCCATGATGATGAGAATGGCGTCCGCACCCATCGCGCGCGCTTCGGCGACCTGGTAGGGGTCGTACATGAAGTCCTTGCGGATGACGGGAAGCGAGGTCGCGGCGCGCGCGGCGACGAGATAGTCCGGCGCACCCTGGAAAGAGGGGGCGTCCGTCAGGACGGAAAGACAGGTGGCGCCGCCCGCCTCATAGGCGCGCGCGAGGGCCGGCGGATCGAAATCCGCGCGGATGAGCCCCTTGGACGGGCTCGCCTTCTTGATTTCGGCGATGAGCGCATAACCGCCCGCGTCGACGCGGGAGCGGAGCGCGGAGGCGAAGCCGCGCACGGGCGATGCCGCGCGGGCCGCCTCCTCTATGGAGGCAAGCGGATGCGACCGTTTGGCGGAGGCAATCTCCTCAAGCTTGTAGGCGCCGATCTTTTCGAGAATGTCAGACATCGGATTTCCCGTTCGAGACCGCGACGAGCTTCGCGAGCGTCGCCTTTGCCGCGCCGCTGTCGATGATCCGGGCGGCGGCGGCGGCGCCTTCCTTGAGGTCCGATGCCTTGCCCGAGACGATGAGCGCTGCCGCCGTGTTCAGCAGCACGATATCGCGATAGGCACCCGCTTCGCCATCGAAGAGGCGTCGGATGGCGGCGGCATTTTCCGCCGGGTTGCCGCCCTTCAGGTCTTCGGCGGATGCGCGCGGCAGACCAGCATCTTCGGGTGTCACCTCGAAGACGCGAATGGCGCCATCCTTGAGCTCGGCAACAGTGGAGGGGCCTGTCGTCGTGATCTCGTCCATGCCGTCGGAGCCGTGGACGACCCAGGCGCTGCCGGAGCCGAGATTGCGGAGCACCTCCGCGAAGGGCTCGACCCATTGAGCGGCAAAGACACCGAGCAACTGGCGCTTCACGAGTGCCGGATTGGAGAGCGGCCCCAGCATATTGAAGACAGTCTTGATGCCGAGATCGGCGCGCACCGGCGCGACATGCTTCATGGCGGAATGATGCGCCTGCGCGAACATGAAGCCGATGCCGGCCTTCTCGATGCAGCGCGCGATGGTGACCGGGTCGATGTCGAGATTGACGCCGAGCTCCTGTAGCGCGTCCGCCGTGCCGGAAAGCGAGGAGGCCTTGCGGTTGCCGTGCTTTGCGACAGGAACGCCGGCAGCCGCAACGACGATGGCGACGGCGGTCGAGACGTTCCATGTGCCGATACCGTCGCCACCCGTGCCGACGATGTCGATGGCGTCCGCAGGCGCGGTCACGCGGAGCGCGCGTTCCCGCATGACGGTGGCGCCCGCCGTAATTTCCTCGACCGTTTCGCCGCGCACGCGCAGGCCCATCAGGAAGGCCGCGATCTGCGCCGGTGTCGCCTCGCCGGACATGACGGTCTCGAAGGCGGCGCGTGCCATTGCCGCGTCGAGCGGCTGGCCCTCGGCGAGCCGCGCGATGATGGTCTTGAAGTCGGTCATTGCCCCTGCCGGTCCCCTCAGGCCAGTTCGCGCGTGTTCATGCCCGCAAGCTGCAGGAAATTGCGCAGGATGTCGTGCCCATGCTCGGAGGCGATGCTTTCGGGATGAAACTGGACGCCATGGATGGGCAGCTCCTTGTGCTGCATGCCCATGATGATGCCGTCATTGGTCCATGCGGTGATTTCAAGGCAGTCCGGCAGGCTTTCGCGCTCGACAATGAGCGAATGGTAGCGCGTGGCCTCGATGGGGCTCGGCAGATACTGGAAGATGCCTTTGCCGCCATGGTGGATGGCGCTCAACTTGCCGTGCATGAGGGTTGGCGCGCGAACGACCTTGCCGCCGAAGGACTGACCGATGGCCTGATGGCCGAGACAGACGCCGAGAAGCGGAATGCGATGCGCGGCAGCGGCCTGGATGAGATCGAGGCAGATGCCCGCCTTGCCGGGGTCGCAGGGGCCGGGCGAGAGGACGATCGCCTGGGGGCGCTCCGAAAGAGCCTCGTTGACGGTGATCTTGTCATTCCGGTGGACGCGCGCCTCAGCCCCCAACTCGCCCAGGAAATGGACCAGGTTGTAGGTGAAGCTGTCGTAGTTATCGATAAGGAGCAGCATGGCCCGAACCTTGGTTTTGCAGCCGAAAAGGCCGCTTGAGGCCACTATATAGGCGCCGGAGCGAGAGGGTCGCAAGGTTTAGCAGCGATGCCCGATTCGGGCTATGCGATGTACCGGCAAGGAATGTAGAGCCGTTTACATTGCGAGAACCATACAGGGCGAAAGCGGGATCTCCGTGGGGGCGGGTTTCGCCTTCGAATTCCGAGAAACGCGGCGTCTACTGCCGCTTGCCCGCCTGCGAGGCATAGCGTACCGCTTCCTCGGCGGCGCGGAAGAGCGCCTTTGCCTTGTTGACGCTCTCCTGATGCTCGCCCTCGGGACTTGAATCCGCGACAACGCCGCCGCCCGCCTGAACGTACATCTTGCCGTCCTTGACGATGGCGGTGCGCAGCACGATGCAGGTATCCATTTCGCCGGCTGCCGAGAAATAGCCGACGCAGCCCGCATAGGGTCCGCGTTTTTCGAGTTCGAGTTCGTCGATGATTTCCATGGCGCGAACCTTGGGCGCGCCCGACACCGTGCCCGCCGGGAAGCCCGCAACGAGAGCCGAAATTGCATCATAGGCGGGGTCGAGATCGCCTTCGACGTTCGAGACGATGTGAATGAGGTGCGAGGTGAACTGCAGCGCGAAGCGCTCCGTTGCCTCAACCGTGCCGATCTTCGAGACGCGGCCGACATCGTTGCGCCCGAGATCGAGCAGCATCAGGTGCTCGGCGCGTTCCTTCGGATCGGCCAGAAGCTCCTCGGCGATCGCCTCGTCCTCCGCCTTGTTCTTGCCGCGATGGCGCGTGCCTGCGATGGGACGGATCGTAACCCGGCTGTTCCGTACACGGACGAGAATTTCCGGGCTCGACCCGACAATCGAGAAGTTCTCGAAATTGAGGAAGTAAAGGAATGGCGAGGGATTGATGCGCCGGAGGGAGCGGTAAAGCGCGAAGGGCGGCAGCTCGAAGGGCGTTTCGAAACGCTGCGAGAGCACGACCTGGAAAATATCGCCTGCGGCGATGTATTCCTTCGCGCGGGTCACCATGCCGTAATAGGTGTCGCGCGGCGTGTTCGACTGTGGATCTTCGAGGGCTGCGATGCCTGCCTGCTGCGAGCCGTGCGGCAGGGCGCGGTCGAAATCCGCGATGACGTCGGACAGCCGCTCGCTGGCGCGCGCATAGGCGGCGCGGGCGCCGACGCCGGGCTCGGGCCTGACCGGCGTTACCAGCGTCACTTCATCCTTCACGGAATCGAACACGGCGATGATGGTCGGGCGCAGGAAGATGCCGTCGGGAAGGCCGAGCGCGTCGGGGTTCTGGTTCGGCAGGTGCTCCATGAGGCGCACCATGTCGTAGCTCATATAGCCAAAGACGCCCGCCGCCATGGGCGGCAGTTCTTCCGGGAGCTCGATCCGGCTTTCCTCGATGAAATCGCGCAGGCTCTTCAGCGCGCCGCCGGGGCAGGGCTCGTAGGCGCCATCGTCGAAACGCGCCTTGCGGTTGATCTCCGCGTGGTCGCCCTGGGTTCGCCAGATGACGTCCGGTTTGAGGCCGATGATCGAATAGCGGTTGCGCGCATCGCCGCCCTCGACCGATTCGAGAAGGAAGCTGTTGGGCTTGCCCTCGGCGATCTTCAGCATGGCGGAGACGGGCGTCTCAAGGTCGGCGACGAGACGCGTATAGACAACCTGCGCCGTACCGGCATTGTACGCAGCCTCGAAGGGCTCGAACTCGGGCAGGATCATCTTGTGCTGTCCGTCGCAGTCATCTGCTCGTAGAGGCTCGTGTTGACCTCGACGCCGAGCTCCTTCTGGTAGCCGACGACGAAGGATTGCAGAATGTCCGTCTGGATCGAGTCCCGGACGCCATTCTGGATTTCGGCGTATTTGCCGGAGCCCTTGTCGAGCGACGGCTCGTGAACTTTCTTCACCTGCATCAGAAGGAGGCTTTCGCCGAGGCCGACCGGGCCCGAGGCAAAACCGCCTTCGGGTGTGGCGAAGAGCTTGGCGACCGCCGTCCGCGAGAAGGTATCGTTCTGCGCGTTGCGGGGAATTTTCGGCATGGTGAGAACGCTGCGATCCAGCTCGGCCGCAATCTTGTCGAAGCTCTCGCCCGCATTGCCGCGCGCGGCAAGTTTTTCCGCCAGCGCCTCGAGACGCGTGGAACGCTCTCTCTGCTTCCAGATGGTGAGCACGCGGTCCCGCACTTCGTCGAGCGGTTGCACGGCGGCGGGTGTCACCGCGTCGACCTGCACCCAGTAGTAGCCCTGCCCGGTCGTCGCAAGCGGTGGAATCTGTTCGCCCGCGCCGTTGCTGTAGGCCGTCTCCAGGAGTTCGGGCAGCGACTCCGGCAGTTCGACCGGATCGCCCTTGCGGGTCTTGCCGTCGCTCGTCACGCCGCCGATCTGGCGCAGGTTGAGGTTGTAACGCGTCGCGATGCTTTCAAGCGGCTCGCCGCCCGCGCGCGCATCCTCGATGCTGTTCTGGATGTCGTAGATCTGTTCCTGGGCCATCTCGAGTTCGAGCGTCTGGCGCAGCTTGTCCTTCACCTCCTCATAGGTGCTGGGCTTTGCTTCCGAAATCGCACCGACATGGAAGATGGACCAGCCAAGCGGGCCCTTCACCGGCTCGCTCCACGCACCGCTTTCGATCGTGAAGGCGGCATCCGCGAGTTCAGGCGACAGCATTTCGACGCGCGACACATTGCCGAGATCGACATCCTCCATGGTGAGGCCGAGACCCTGCACGATGGTTTCGGTCTTCGTGCCGGAGCGAAGCTTTTCGAGCGCTTCCTTCGCGGCGTCCTCCGTGCCGAAGGTCACCTGTTGGACTTCGCGGCGTTCCGGCACGTCGTAATCGCCGCGCCGCTGCTCATAAGCCTCGCGCAGGTCGTCCTCGGAAATCGTCATGGTCTGCGTGATGTGCTCGGGCTCCAGAACCATGAAGCTGATGTCGCGCGTCTCCGGCAGGGTGAAGGCGGCCGCGCCCGCTTCGTAGAAGGACTGCAGCGTTTCCGCGTCCGGGTCCCCGATCTCGCCGGCGAGCGAGGGCGGCAGGATGACGTAACCGGCGGTGCGGGTTTCTTCCTGGTAGTTCGCAACGACCTTCACAAGCGCATCCGGCGCCGCGACGCCCAGGGTGAGGGAGGTGACGAGCTGGTCGCGCGCCATAGCCTTGCGGCGCTGCTCGACGAAGCGCTCCTCGCTGACGCCGTTCGCGCGCAGGGTCTGGCGGAACAGCTCGCGGTCGAAACGGCCGAAACCGCCCTGCAGGTTGGGGTCGGTCATGATGGCCTGGCCGACTGCCTCGTCGCCGACGGCGAGCCCCAGATCCTTTGCCGCACCGTCGAGCGTGGCCACGCTGATAAGGCGGGAGAGCGCCACCCGGTCGATGCCGAAGCGCCGCGCCTGTTCGAGCGTCACCGGCTGGCCGAGGCGCTGCGAGAAGCGATCCATCTCCGCGCGGAGCTCGCGCTCGAAGGCGACGCCGTCGATTTCCTCGTCGCCCACCTGGGCCAGCGTGTTGCCGCCGAAGCCCGAGAAGATGTCGGCGATGCCCCAGACCGCGAAACTGATGGCCAGAAGGCCGATCAGAAGCTTGGCTATCCAGCCGGAGGCGCTTCTACGGAGTGAATCGAGCATCATGCGGTCTTTCTGTCTGGAGCCCCTCTGCCGACGGCCCGGATAGGCCGCCACCCCCTTGCGGGAGGGCGGCATGATAGGTGCGGGGCCTTGCCCCCGCAAGCGGATCGGAGCGGCTTCCGGCTTGATTTTCCTTGGAAAATGCCGACGGCACGATGCCGTCGCCCGCCTTTCGGTCAGTCATCGAAATGAAAATTTCAAGGTGACTGTGTTCTATTTCACTCAGGTCTATTTGCCCCATGCGCTGCGCCCATGTTGGCGGGTGCGGGGGCATCTGCTAAACGGACGCACCTGGATCGAAGAGCGGAGCAAGAAGATGGCGGCACGCGTGAAGGCGCTGGTGGCAGGCAACTGGAAGATGAACGGGGTGAAAGCCTCGAAGAAGGAAGTGACGGCGCTGGCGAAGAAGCTCGCGACGTCGAAACCCGCCTGCGACGTTCTCATCTGCCCGCCCGCCACCTTGATCGCGACGCTGAAGGAGACGGCGAAGGGCACGAAGATCGCCATCGGCGGCCAGGATTGCCACGCGAAGGAAAGCGGCGCGCATACGGGCGACATCTCGGCGGAGATGCTGAAGGACGCGGGCGCCTCTCATGTCATCGTCGGGCACTCCGAACGCCGCGCCGACCATGGCGAGACCGACGCCGCCGTGCGGGCGAAGGCGGAAGCCGCGCATCGCGCGGGGCTGGTTGCCATCGTCTGCGTCGGCGAGACGGAAGCCGAGCGCGACGCGGGCGCGACGCTCAAGGTCATCCGTACACAGCTCAAGGGCTCGCTGCCGGACGCATCGACGGCCAAGACGACGGTCATTGCCTATGAACCGGTCTGGGCCATCGGCACCGGCCGCACGCCGACGCCGGAGGATGTGACAAAGGTCCATGCGGCAATCCGCAAGGCGCTCGAGTCCCGGTTTGGGACAGAAGGCGCGAAGATGCGCATTCTCTATGGCGGATCGGTGAAGCCATCGAACGCGGCCGAGTTGATGGCAGTGCCGAACGTGAACGGCGCGCTGGTCGGGGGGGCGAGCCTCAAGGCGGACGACTTCTGGGGAATTATCTCCGCCTATCCATAAGAGGGTCCGGAAGGCCAGAAGGGCTGGGAAATGGCTACCCGGCGGCGCTTCGTGGATATTCCTTGTAAGTCCGCCGGAAAGTGCCTATATACCGCCTGTCAAATTTTCTTGGTTCGGCTGCTCTCCACGCTCGCGATCGAGCGCCGGACCTGTCTTTCCCGATCCCTAAAAGTTTGATCCACCGGTATGCATGAGCACCGG
>JACIYQ010000093.1 GCA_014359855.1 Parvibaculum sp. | reverse complement strand
TGGCTGCGCTTCAGCTTGATTTCCGTCTGCTTGCCTTGCGTGATGTCCGTCTCGACGACGATGTAGTTGCGGATGGCGCCGCGCTTGTCGCGAATGGGCCTCACCTCGATCGAAGCCCAGTACTGATGCCCCTGTTTGGTGAGGCCGATCGTCTCGACGTTGCGGGCTTCGCCATCGGCGGCGGACTCGGCGAGAATCTTGAGGGCGCCTGCGCCGGAGTACCGGGCGAGCAGGTCGATCGGATGGCGGCCTTCCACGTCGGCCCGGGCGAAGCCTGTCATACGGATGAAGCCCGCATTCGCCCAGAGGATGACACCGGTCCGGTCGGCGATGAGCACGCCCGCATCCGTTCCGTTGGCGACGAAGGCGAGGCGTTCGTTTTCCCGCAGGCTGTTCTGCAGGCGTCCGAAGACCTGTACGAAGAGATCGGAGAGGTAGCCTAGCTCGCCTCTGGGAATGCCCGCGGGCGGATCGAACCGCCCGTGTCCGCTTGCGCGAACGGCGGTCGCGAGCCGTTCGATGGGGCCGATCACGGAGCGGTGAAGCAGGAAGAAGAGCGCGGCCATGAGGACGACGGCGGTGAGCATGCGGCGCAGGAGGGAGGCGAAGATAGAGGCGGTGAGCTCCGCTCGCGCCGGGCGCAGATCGACGATGCTCACTGTGCCGAGTTCCGCACCGGGAATGTCGGCAACGTAGACCCAGCTGTCGAGTTCGCCGAAGCTCATTTCGAAGCTCTGCGAGCGGCCGAGGATGAAGCTGGCGCTGATCGCCGTGCGCAGTTCCGGTTCGGCAAGGAAAGCCTGCGTGTTGGGGATCCGCGCCGTATCCTCGCCGGCGATCAGCCTGCCGGCGCTGTCGATCAGGTAGATCGCGAGAACGTCGTCGTGCCAGATCGCTTCGCGGGTCACGGCTTGCGCCGCCTCGCCGGGACCGAAGTCGCTGTCGTGCTGCGCGCGCATGGCGAGATGGTCGCTGATGGCTGCGGCCCGCTGTTCGACGCTCGCGAACATCACGTCGCGCAATTGATAATAATCCGTGATGGACTGGAAGGCAGTGATGACGATGAGCAGCGCCAGCATCTTCAGCGCGAGGTCGCGCGCTGTCGGCCCGATGAACGAGCGCAGCAGATGGTGATTGAACACGCCGCTCTTGACCTTGTGCATGTCTTTGCGGTTTCCGCCGGAAGAGCCCGGCCAGCAAGAAAGTTGAGGCCCGTCCCGGCCTGTTCACCCTTCCGGATAAGGCCTTGATTACAGCAAGAGGGTTAATAGGTGACTAAAACGGACAATGACAGCGGCTGGCGTAATGCCTGTTTTTTTAATAGTTTCAATCTGTTGCAGTTGATGAGCCGTGACGGAGCGAGCCGTGCTGGACCTGTCGCAGCCCAGGTTGAGAACGGACGCAGGCGTCGCGCCACCCCCCTGACGAGGCCAACGGAATAAATCATGTCGATCCGCAATCTCGATGTTATGTACGCCCCGAAATCGGTCGCCCTCATCGGGGCCAGTGCGCGCGAGGGATCGGTCGGCAACGTTCTTCTCGACAATCTGCTGGCGGCGGGCCTTCCCGGGCCTGTCTGGGCGGTCAATCCGAAGGGCGGCCAGATCGGCGGCACCGATGCTTTCAAGGATGTCGCAAGCCTGCCTCATGCACCGGACCTTGCCGTCATTGCCACGCCACCGCAGACAGTGCCGGGCCTCATCGACGAGCTTGGCCGGCGCGGCACAAAGGCTGCCGTCGTCATCACGGCAGGCTTCGGGGAACTCGGCGAGGAAGGCCGCCGCCTGCAGGCGAAGATGCTCGAAGCCGCGCGGCCCCATCTCCTGCGTATTGCCGGACCCAACTGCCTCGGCATCATGGCGCCCGGCAACGGGCTCAACGCTTCCTTCGGCCATATGCAGCCGGAAAAGGGCAATGTCGCCTTCGTCTCGCAATCCGGCGCGATCGTGACCGCCGTGCTCGACTGGGCGACGAGCCGTGGCATCGGCTTCTCGCATATCGCCTCGCTCGGCGGCATGGCGGATGTCGATTTCGGTGACATGCTCGATTATCTCGCCGCCGATCCGAAGACGAAGAGCATTCTGCTCTATATCGAATCCGTCACCGACGCGCGGAAGTTCATGTCGGCGGGCCGCCAGGCCTCGCGCCTCAAGCCCGTCATCGTCATCAAGTCCGGCCGTCACGAGGCAGGCGCGCGCGCCGCCGCCTCGCATACCGGCGCACTCGCAGGCTCCGACGCCGTCTACCAGGCGGCCTTCCGCCGCGCGGGCATGCTGCGCGAACTCGGCATCGAGGAGCTGTTCGACGCGGTCGAAACGCTGTCTGTCCGCTCGGAGCGGCGCCCGATCCTCGGTGACCGGCTTGGCATTCTCACGAATGGCGGTGGCGTCGGCGTGCTGGCGACGGACTTCCTCATCGATGAAGGGGGCAGGCTTGCGGAAATCTCGGAAGAGACCATCGCCGGGCTCGATGCCGTTCTGCCGCGCACCTGGAGCCGCGCCAATCCTGTCGACATCATCGGCGATGCGGGCGCCGAGCGATATGCGCGCGCCATGGAAGCGCTTCTGAAGGACAAGGCCGTCGACGCCGTCCTCGTCATGAACTGTCCGACGGCGGTCGTGAACAATCTCTCCGCCGCGCATGCGGTGATCGAGGCGGCGGAGGCGTCCAGCAAGCCCGTCTTCACGAACTGGCTCGGCGACAAGGGTGCGCGCGCCGCGCGCGAGGCCTTCCAGACGCATCGCATTCCGACCTACGAGACGCCGACAGGCGCGGTGCGGGCCTTCATGCTGCATGTCCGCCACGACCGGAACCAGCGCCTCCTGCTCGAAATTCCGGCGGCGGGCCCGGCCCAGCCACAGCGCAATCTCGAAAGGGCGCGCTCGCTCGTCGAAACCGCGCTCCGCGAGAACCGCGAATGGCTGAGCGAGGCGGAGGCAAAGTCCCTGCTCGCGGCTTACGGAATCCCGATTGTCGATACGCGCATCGTCTCTTCCGCCGCCGAAGCCGCGCGGGTG
Organism: Parvibaculum sp.; assembly: GCA_014359855.1. Classification (GTDB taxonomy): domain Bacteria; phylum Pseudomonadota; class Alphaproteobacteria; order Parvibaculales; family Parvibaculaceae; genus Parvibaculum. Next base: position 5,477 of record JACIYQ010000093.1, on the reverse strand, counting down.
GCCGGCGAACTCGGCTATCCCGTCGCGCTGAAGATTCTCTCGCCCGACATCACGCACAAGAGCGATGTCGGCGGCGTCGCGCTCGGGCTCGAAAACGCGGAGGCGGTTTCGGAGGCGGCCTCGCGCATGATCGCGCGCGTCACCCATCTCTGCCCCGGCGCGGAACTCGAAGGCTTCACCGTGCAGCAGATGGTGAGAAAGCCGGACGCCTTCGAACTCATTCTCGGCATTGTGGACGATGCCACCTTCGGCCCCGTCATCCTGTTCGGGCAGGGCGGCACGGCGGTCGAGGTCGTTCGCGACAAGGCGATGGCGCTCCCGCCGCTCAACCGGGTGCTGGCGAAGGACCTCATTTCGCGCACGCGCGTCTCGCGCCTTCTCGAAGGCTATCGCGGCCGTCCGCCCGCCGATCTCGCGGCGATCGAAACCGCGCTGATGGCGCTCGGCGATATCGCGGCGGACAATCCGGAAGTGGCCGAACTCGACATCAATCCGCTCTGGGCGGACGAGAAAGGGATCGTCGCGCTCGATGCGCGGGTGCGCATCCTGCCTGCCAAGAGCAAGGGCACGGCGCGGTTTGCGATCCGGCCTTATCCCGTTTCGCTCGAAGGCGAGCTTACGGACCGCGAAGGCCGTCGCTATCCGCTGCGCCCGATCAAACCGGAGGACGCGCCGCTCATCGACGATCTTCTCGAACATACCGACGCGGAGGATGTTCGCCTGCGGTTCCTTTCGCCGCTCAGGAAGCTTCCCCGTCAGCTCGCCGCGCGCCTCACGCAGATCGATTACGACCGCGAGATGGCCTTCGTCGTTTTCGCCGGCGAGACCTGCGCGGAGGCGGCCGGCGTCGGCCGCCTGTCGGAAGACCCGAACCGGGAGCGCGCCGAATTCGCCATTCTCGTCCGCAGCGACCTTCACGGTCACGGGCTCGGCTATTCCCTGATGCAGAAGCTGATCGACTATGGGCGCCAGCGGGGTGTGGGCGAAATCTTCGGCCATGTGCTTCGCGAGAACCGCAGCATGCTCGACATGTGCGATGACCTCGGCTTCACGCGCCATTCGATCGCGGACGATTCGACGCTGATCGAGACGCGGCTCAACCTCTCCTGAAAAAGCAAGAAGGGGCGCCCGCTGGCGCCCCTTCGTATATCCGTTCGCGACACCTTAGTCGGCGGCGGTCGCGAGATTGCCCTCAAGCGTCTTCGCGCCCCTGGCCGGGGCCGAAATCTCGACACGGCGCGGTTTCAGCGCCTCGGGCACGCGGCGCACGAGGTCCACGTGAAGAAGCCCGTTTTCGAGATGGGCGCCTTGCACCTCGACATGATCGGCGAGCTGGAAACGGCGCTCGAAGCTGCGGCCGGCGATACCGCGATAGAGATAGTTGGTCTCTTCGGGCTCGGCGCGCTTGCCGCTGATCGTGAGCACGTTCTGCTTCACCTCGATGTCGAGGTCGTCCTGGCCGAAACCGGCAACCGCGACGGTGATGCGGTAGTCGTTTTCACTGGTCCGCTCGATATTGTAGGGCGGATAGGTGGGGCTCGCGTCCTGCGTCACGGAATCGAGCAGCGATTGAAGCTGGTCGAAGCCGACAGTCGAACGGTAAAGGGGAGAAAAATCGAATCCACGCATGAGTCACATCCTCTTCAAGCGATGTTGCCGATAGGGACAGACAGCCTTTCACCGCCTTGAGGCCGGTGGCCGCTTCCCGGCCGGGCCCGTTTCTCCGGCGCCCGGCAAGGCTTATTTGGGAATTTCGCCTTCGCGCTTCAAGATGGGTATAAGGTCCCGAACAGCGGCGAAAGTCGCGGGCTTGCGGAGGGGGAATTGATGAGGAAACTGTTTTCCGGGTGCTCCTGAGCGCGGCGCTTATGTTCTCCGGCGCGGCCTCTTTTTTCGCTGGCACGGCCTCGGCCGAGGAACCCGTGGACGAGCCTTCAATCGGCCTCGAGCCGCGCATGATCGACATGGTCTTCGAGATTCTTGCCGATCTCCAGAAAGCGCAGGGCAAGACCATCGTCATGGTCGAGCAGAACGCAAAGCGCGGTCTCGACTTCGCCGATATCGGTTATGTGCTCGTCGCGGGCCGCGTCGCGCTTGCCGGCGAAGGTACCGATCTTCTGGAAAATCCCGATGTGGGCCGCCTCTTCCTTGGCGGTTGATCCTTCCGGAAAATCCGCGGAAATCCTCGCCTCAACCTGAACGCCAGATGAACGGTGCCGCCACGCGCCGTTCAGCCGTCCGCGCTCATTCTGGTTCCGGATCAAGGGGTCGGTCCGGAACTGGAAGGATGACAAGATGAAAACGAAGATTATTTCAGCCGGTCTTGCTGCCGCCCTCGGGTTTTCGACGCCGATGGCGGCTGAAGCGGCAATCGTGAATGTCGAGACGAACGCGCAGGTCGAGCTCGCGCGCTACGATCGCTACGACGACCGTCACTACAAGGGCCCGAAGCATTACCGCGGGCACGGGCACTACTACGATCACCGCCCGCCGGTGGTCGTCCATCGCGGCCATCCGCGGCCCTGGTCGCACTGGCGTCCCTATGTCGTGGAACGTCATCATTATTACGTGGTCAGCGAACCGGTCTACTACTCGTCGCACCCGCATTACGGCCCCTATTACAGGGTCCGCGCGCGCGACCGCGACGACGTCCTGCTCTGGATAGGCATCAGCGCGATAACGGGCGCCATTCTCTTCTCGAACTACTGAGTTCGAGATGGGGGGAGAGGGGAAAGGCCCCACGCCTGGCGTGGGGCCTTTTTACTGTCCGTCCTCAGGGCCTCATGGTCGTCATGTAAGGGCCGCGCGCGATGGTGCGGCGTGGGCCGATCCAGTCGAGCCAGTCGCAGAGCTTCGCCCGCGTCTCGCGCGGGTCGATGAGTTCATGCACCGAAAATCCTTCCGCGCGGGGGAAGGGCAATTGGCCCGCCGCCAGCCTCGCTTCCAGTTCCGCGCGGAGCGCGCCGGGGTCGTCCGCCGCCGCGATCTCGCGCGCGAAGGCGACCGCGACACCGCCCTCCACCGGCAATGCGCCCGTCGCCGCCTTCTCCGGGGCCGAACCGATCATGAAGCCCGGTTCGTCGACGAAGGAGAGGATGGACAGGTGAAACGTGTTGCACATATCGGCGAAGCGGCGAAGCTTCTGTGCCGCCTGCGCCGGTCCCTCGGCACGATGTCGCGCAGGCTTTCGTCAATGCGGTCGCGCGGGTCGTCTGCTTCGATATCCGGCGGCCACTGCCACACATTGTCGGGCAGGTGGAGAGAAAGCGTGCGATCTCGGCAAGCGCCTCTTCCTCGGTCGCCGCCACGCTGCTGCCGCCGCCTTCGTGGAGCCGCACCAGCGGCACCTTGTAGGTGAGCGCCAGTTCTTCCGCATAGACACTCTTTCGCGGGCCCGCCGGGTTCGGCGAACCGCCTTTCAGCGTGAAATCCTCGCCGCCCTGGCGTTTCGCCAGGTCGCGGCGGCGCCTGATCTCGTCCGTTTCCTGTTCCCGGCTCATGCGTTCTGGCGGTCCTCTCTGTCGCGAAGCTCCGAAACCCTAATGGAAATCGGCGGGAGCCCAACGCCTGTTGGCATGCCGTTCCCGGTGCTATGATCCGGGCAGACACGAGGGATGAGAGGCATATGGCAGGCAAGGCGGGAGCGCTCCGGGGCAATCCGGCGCTTGAAGCGGAAAACGAAATCGAGGCGATCCTGAAGGCGGCGCTGGCCGGCGATGTCTCGCTCGGCGCCGTGCTCAAATTCGTCCATCCGGGTGCGGGCGTCGTCGTCATCGACGGGCGCAAGCAGCCGAACGAGGTCCACCGCCGCGACATGCCCGCCGATTGCACGGTCCATATCGAGCCCATGCTCAATCTCGCGATCTTCCAGCGTCATATCGACCAGAACACCGCCTTCCGGCAGGGGCGCATCCGCATTGTCGGCGATGTCGCCGTCGTCGCGCGCCTCCGGCCCATCATGCTTCGCCAATCGAACGCGACCGGGGACGGGTTTCGCGAGTGAAGGCACCCGTCATCCTCATTCCCGAAAATCCGATGCCGGAGGGCGGCGAGGCCTTCTGGCTCGACGCGGATGACGGCGCGCGTCTGCGCTATCTCGTCTGGCGGGACGACGCCGCGCCGCGCGGCACGGTTTTTCTTTTCGGCGGACGCACGGAATTCGCCGAGAAATATTTCGAGACGATCGGCGAATTGCGGTCGCGCGGCTTTGCCGTCGCCACGCTCGACTGGCGCGGGCAGGGCCTCTCGGCGCGGATCCTCGATGACGGGCGCAAGGGGCATATAGACGGCTTCTCGACATTCGACCGCGATCTCGCGCGCTTCATGGTCGAGGTTGCGCCTTCCTTTCCGAAGCCCTGGATCGCGCTGGCGCATTCCATGGGCGGGCAAATCCTGCTGCGCGGACTGCGCGCCCATCCCGACTGGTTCTCACGTGCGGTCTTCTCCGCGCCGATGCTCGGCCTCAATTTCACGAAGTGGATGGAGCGCGCCATTCGCGCCATCGTCACCCTGCTTCACGCATTGGGGCAGGACGAGCGTTACGTGCCCGGAGGCAATGCGAAGGCGAACGACGAAGTTCCCTTCGAGGAAAACATCCTGACCCATGACGAGCGGCGCTATGCGATCCTGCAGGCGTTGACACGGGCGGAGCCGAAGCTCGGTCTCGGCGCGGCGACGGTCGGCTGGCTTCATGCCGCCTTCCGCGCGATGGACGAGGCCGCGTCGCCCGCCTGGCTCGCCTCGGTCGAGACGCCCGTCCTCATCTGCGAAGCCGCGAAGGACAAGCTCGTCTCGTCGCTCGCGCTTTCATATGCGGCTTCGCATCTGCCGCAGGCGGCGCTCGCCGTCGTGCCGGAGGCGGGCCACGAAATCCTGATCGAGCGCGATCCCGCACGCGCCGTCTTCTGGGAAGCGTTCGACAGGTTTGTGAAAGGTTGAACTGGAATCCCCACCTCGGGGAGGGTGGCAGGAACGAACAAAAACTAAGCGACCGCCGCGCCCCTCAAAATCTTCAGCGCGGCCTCATGCAGCTCCTCATTGGCGGCCGCCACCACCTGTCCGCCCTCCTGCGCATCGCCGCCCGACCAGCTCGTCACGATGCCGCCCGCATTCTCGATCACGGGGATCAGCGCCTGGATGTCGTAGGGCTGCAAGCCGCTCTCGATCACGAGGTCGAGCGTGCCGGCCGCGAGCAGACAGTAGAAATAGCAATCGCCGCCGAAGCGCCTGAGCCGCACCTTCGACGATATCTCGCGGAAGGCCGCCTTCTCGTCGTCGAGATGGAACATGGCGGGATCGGTATTGCCGATCAGCGCCTCCTCGAGTTTCGTGCAGGCGCTGGTTTTGAGCGGGATGGTGCCCATCGGGCCGATCAGCTCGCTGCCGCCCGGCCGCCCGACAAATCGTTCGCCGATATAAGGCTGGTCCATGAGGCCGATTACGGGCCGCTCGCCATCATTCAGCGAAATCAGCGTTCC
>JACIYQ010000092.1 GCA_014359855.1 Parvibaculum sp. | reverse complement strand
CGGATGACATTTCCGGATTGCGGCGCAGGTCGCCTCGACGTCTTCAAACATGTTCCGCCCGTGCGTTTCCCTTCCCCCTGAGCCGTTCCGGCCGGAGCCCCGATTCCTCGGGGCGGGGGACGCTAGCGAACCGCACGCGTTATAGCAAAGGTCCCGGCCGAAATTTCCGGCGAGACTGATCACCGCTGGACCGCTCTCGCGATCCGCTTTCCGGTACGCCCGGGCGCCGCGCTTCGAACAGCTTTCGGCGCTTTGGCATACCCTTGCAGTGCCGCCATCGCCGACGGAGCTTTCTGCTGGGTGCTCCCTATTGCCCGGAGCGAAGGCTTACTGGCAGGCCCGGCCGCTTGATCGTCCGGTCAGCCCATCGTGCCGGGAAAGCGTGACTTTCCCGGTGGGCGCATCATGCCAAACCCGCCCCGATGAATCAAGCAAATAAGACAGGAATGCTGACCTATAGCTGAGATTCGGTCGCAAAAAGAATTATGGTCAATTTCCTGCGGTTTCGCAGGCGGTCAGGCTCTGCCATGCTCTCCGCCATAATAAAGAACTTACGTCTCCCCGGAACAGGGGAGCGGCTCAAAAAAGGCGAGGCCGGCACATGCTCAGAAGGATCGACAGGGTGCAGCTCGCGGTACCGGAGGCGGAAACCGCCGCAAAGGGCTGGATCGGGCTCCTGGGCGCCGAGCCTGCGGGAGAAGACCGGATCGCGGGGCTTGGCGCGCGGCGGCGGCGGAGGCAGGCTTCACGGTCGACCGGCCGGACAACCGCCCGGCCATCTGCCTTCCGATCGGCTCTGGCTCCATCCGAAGGCGCTCGGGGGCATGATGCCCGGTCTGTCGCGCCCGAGCATGGCATGGACCTGGTCGGGCCATCCGGAGCGTGTCGAAGCCGTCGCCTGACGGCGCTTCTCGGTAGCCCTGCGCTTCGCTACCATCCGCGCTTCGCGGAAGGAGCGGTCATGGATTTTACGAGCGACAATGCGTCGGGCATCGCGCCTGAAATTCTGGAGGCGCTGGCGCGTGCGAATGCGGGCACCGCCGCGTCCTATGGCGCGGACGATGTTACGGCGCGCCTCAAGGTGCGGCTCTCGGAAATCTTCGAGCGCGAGGTCGAGGTCTTTCCCGTGGTGACGGGCACGGCGGCGAATGCGCTTGCCCTTGCCGCCCTTGCGCCGCCCTATGGCGCGGTGCTTTGCCACGAGCTTGCTCATGTGCATCTCGATGAATGCGGCGCCCCGGAGATGTATTCGGGTGCGAAGCTCGTGCCGGTCGGCGGCGAGAAGGCGAAGATCGATCCCGTGCTGCTCCGGGCCGAGCTCGACAAGCTGCCCGCGGGTGTTGTCCATCACGTGCAGCCGGCCGCGCTGACGCTGACGCAATCGACGGAACTCGGCAGCCTCTATTCTCTCGACGAGATTTCCGCTCTTGCCGCGATCGCGCGCGAGCGGGGCCTTCGCGTCCATATGGACGGCGCGCGCTTTGCAAATGCGCTTGCCGCGCTCGATGTCTCCCCGGCGCAGGCGAGCTGGAAGGCCGGTGTCGACATCATGTCTTTCGGGGCAACGAAGAACGGTGCGATGGCGGCGGAGGCCGTTATCGTCTTCAACCGCGACCTGGCGCGCGATCTCTCCTTCCGGCGAAAGCGGGCGGGCCATCTGCTCTCGAAGATGCGTTTTCTCTCCGCGCAGCTCGAAGCCTATCTCGCCGAGGATCTCTGGCTCCGGCTTGCGGGACACGCGAACGCCATGGCGGCGCGGCTTGCCGAAGGTCTTCAAGACGTGCCTGAATCCGCGATGCATCTCACGCCGCAGGCGAACGAGATATTCGTGCGCTTGCCCACGACCACTGTGCAACGGCTCAAGGAGGCGGGCGCGCGCTTCCACCGCTGGCCCATGCCGGGCGACAGCGACGGGGCCTATACGGTCCGTCTCGTGACCTCGTTCCAGACGGACCCCGAGGCCGTCGGCCGGTTCATTTCGAGCGCTCGCGGCTGAGCGTCTTCAGCATTCGTTAAGTGCGCTGCCATTAGGCTCATGATCGCGAAATCGTGCTTTTCGGCATGGGCGGAACAATGGCGGTTGCGAAAGACGAAAAAGCTACGGAGTTCGAGAGCTTGATCGCACAGGCCGAGGCCGCGGTCGAAGCCCTGCGCGACACCTATCGTCAGCAGCTTGCCTCCGATGTTGCCGAGCTTTGCGGCATCTGGGAGCGCTTCGAGGCGGGAGAGCCGGTCGAGAAGACACTCGAGGCGCTTCACGCCGTCGCGCACAACGTCAAAGGTCAGGGCGGTTCCTTCGGCTATGGCCTCGTGACCGAGATCGGCGCGTCCTTCTGCGACTATCTGCGCAGTGGCGAACGCCGCTCGCCGGAAGAACTCAATATCGTCCACATGCATATCCGCATGCTGAAAAGCGTGTCGGACAACGATATTTCGGGCGATGGTGGAGAGACGGGCCGCCGGATCGTCGAAAAACTCCGCCTGCTTACCGGCCGCGAAGACGACTGACGGATACTACGCCGTCATTCTTTCCAGCTCTTCCAGCATATCTGTCAGAATACGCTCTGCCCGGGAGAAGGCTTCGTCCATCTCTTCTTCCAGCGCGCCGCCGCCTGCTTCCATGACCGGCATTGCGGCGGCGTCCCGAGTCTCCGCGATCGCCCTCGACATCTCCGACACCAGAACGTCGATGCTGAAGGGTTTGGAAACGAACCCGTTCATGCCGGCTGCCTTGTAGGCGTCGCTGTGACCCGCCATGGCATGCGCGGTCAGCGCGACGATCGGGATGTCGTGCCAGGGTTCATCGAAAGCGCGGATGACCTTCGTTGCCTGAATGCCGTCCATGAT
>JACIYQ010000091.1 GCA_014359855.1 Parvibaculum sp. | reverse complement strand
GCTCGAACTGCCGACCCTCTCGGTGTAAACGAGATGCTCTACCAACTGAGCTAACCGCCCGCACGCAAAGGCCAATGCATGCGCGCGAAACTCCTATCGGATGGCCCTTCGGAATGCAATCGGAAGCGGCGCGCGGCGCGACGCGGGCATTGCATTCCACGGGCAAACCCGCGATCTTGGGCCGGAGCCGCTTTTCGCCACGATTGCCGGAAACTCCCTTGTCCCGCACGCTCGCGCCTGTTTTTTCGCTGCTGCTGGCAACCGCGATCCTGCTCGTCGGCAACGGGATGCTGGGTACGCTCATACCGATTCGGGCGGGCCTGAACGGATTCGAGACGGCGACCGTCGGCTTCATCGGCAGTGTCTACTTCGCGGGGTTCCTTCTGGGGTGCCTCGCGACGCCGCATGTGGTCCACCGGGCCGGACACATCAGAAGTTTCGCCACCTTCTGCGGCCTCGCCTCCGCCGCGCCGCTCATCCATGCGCTTTCATCCGATCCAATCGTCTGGTCGCTCATGCGCGTCCTGACGGGGTTCTGCTTTGCCGGGCTCTACATGGTCATCGAGAGCTGGCTCAACGAGCAGTCCAGCAACGAGACGCGGGGGCGCTTTTTCTCGGCCTATGTCATCGTGAATCTGTCGGCGCTGACGGTGGGGCAAGTGCTGCTCAACGCCGCCGATCCGGGCGGCTTCGTGCTGTTCGCCGTCTGCTCCATCCTGACCTCCATCGCGCTCGTTCCGATCGCCATGACGACGTCGGTGCAGCCCATGCCGATCCAGAGCACGCGGATCGACATCAAGGCGCTTTATGCGCTGTCACCTGTGGGGGTCATGGGATCCTTCGTCGTCGGGGTTGCCAACGCGCCGTTCTGGACGCTGGCGCCGCTCTATGCGAGCGAGAGCGGGCTCGACACGGCAGGCATCTCGATCTTCATGGCGGCAGCGATCATCGGCGGCGCGATAGCACAATGGCCCATTGGGCGCCTGTCCGACCGGATGGACCGGCGGCGCGTCATTCTTGCTATCGCCCTCGGCGCGGCGTTTGGCGAAGTGGCGCTGGCACTGGCGGGCATGAGCGGCAGCGTACTCGCCGTAATGGCGGCAGGATTTCTCTTCGGTATTTTCGGCCTCACGCTCTATTCCGTGGTGGTCGCCCATATGAACGACCACGGGCAGAGCGAGAGCTTCGTCGCGATTTCAGGCGGCATGCTCATCGTCTTCTCGATCGGCTCGATCATCGGTCCGACGGCAGCTTCGGTCGGGGTTTCGACCTTCGGGATCGCCTCGATCTTCGTGGTGACGGCGGCGGTTCACCTCGCCTTTGCGGCGTTCACGCTCTACCGGATCGTCTACACGCCTGCGCTGACCGAAGAGCAGCGGGTGGACTTCGTGGCCGTGCCCGTCGCCCAGGTACAGCCGCTGCCGACGGAACTCGATCCCCGCGCGGCGGACGATCCACCAGCCGAGGAGGAGACCGTCGCGGAGAACGCGGACGGGGAGCCGCTGGATACAACCGCATAGCTGCGCCTGACCCGGCCGCCAAAAGCAAAAGACCGGCGCGCCCTACTCCGGGCGGCCGGTCCTTCAAATGCCTTGCCGATAGAAAGATCAGCTATTCACTGCGTCCTTCAGACCCTTGCCAGCCTTGAACTTCGGCTGCTTCGACGCGGGGATCTGGATGGTCTCGCCCGTACGCGGGTTACGGCCCTCGGTGGCAGCGCGGTTCGACACGTTGAACGTGCCAAAGCCCACGAGCCGGACCTCTTCACCCTTCTTCAACGAGTCCGTGATGATGTCGAAGACATAGTCGACGGCCTTCGTGGTATCGGCCTTGGACAGACCGCTCCGTTCCGCCACTTCTGCAATCAGATCGTTCTTGTTCACGTGAGGCCCCTCCACATGCGATGGCGGGAATCGAGGATTCCCCTGAGATTTCGGAGTCTACCCGTCGGCCAAGAAGGGGGTCAAAGCAAAAACAAAGGATTTCTGCGGAAAATCAGG
>JACIYQ010000090.1 GCA_014359855.1 Parvibaculum sp. | reverse complement strand
TCGTTGTCGACCGGGAAGAAGCCGCAGGTCGCGCCATATTCGGGCGCCATGTTGGCGATGGTCGCACGATCCTCGAGCGCGAGGTGGTCGAGGCCCGAGCCGTAATATTCGACGAACTTGCCGACCACGCCCTTCTTGCGGAGCATCTCGGTGACGGTGAGCACCATGTCGGTGGCGGTCACGCCGTCATTGAGCTTGCCGGTCAGCCTGAAGCCGATCACTTCCGGGATGAGCATGGAGACGGGCTGGCCGAGCATGGCTGCTTCCGCCTCGATGCCGCCCACGCCCCAGCCGAGCACGGCGAGGCCGTTCACCATCGTGGTGTGGCTGTCCGTGCCGACGCAGGTGTCGGGATAGGCGATCTCTTCCTTGCCTTCCGTCTTCGTCCAGACGGTCTGGGCGAGATATTCGAGGTTCACCTGGTGGCAGATGCCGGTTCCCGGCGGCACCACGCGGAAATTGTTGAAGGCCCTGGAGCCCCAGCGCAGGAACTCGTAGCGTTCGCGGTTGCGCTGATATTCGATTTCCGTGTTTTCCTTGAAGGCCGTCGGCGTACCGAACTTGTCGACCATCACCGAGTGGTCGATGACGAGGTCGACGGGCACCAGCGGATTGATCTTCTTCGGGTCGCTGCCGAGGTTCTTCACCGCGTCGCGCATGGCCGCGAGGTCGACGACGGCGGGAACGCCGGTGAAGTCCTGCATCAGCACGCGCGCCGGACGATAGGCGATCTCGCGGTCGGAGGTGCGGGTCTTGAGCCAGGTCTTCACCGCTTCGATGTCTTCCTTCGTGACGGTGCGGCCGTCTTCGAAGCGCAGCAGGTTTTCAAGCAGCACCTTCAGCGAGAAGGGAAGGCGCGACACGCCGTCGAGACCCTTCTTCTCGGCATCGGGAATGCTGAAATAGGTGTAGCTGCGCTTGCCGACCTTGAGCGTCTTGCGGGCGCTGAAGCTGTTGCCGGGCTCTTTGCGCGCGGCAGGTTTTTTCGGCGCTGCCTTTTTCGCCGGGGCCTTCTTCGGCGCAACGGCCTTTTTCGCAGCAGGCTTCTTCGCCACGGGCTTGCGGGTCACGACCGCTTTTTTCGGCGCGGCCTTTTTGGCCGATGCCTTTTTCGGTGCTGCTTTCTTCGCAGCAGGCTTCTTCGCGGCGGCTGTCTTTTTCGGCGCGGCCTTCTTCACCGCTGCCTTTTTCGGCGCTGCCTTTTTGGCGACTGCCTTCTTCGCGGCGGGCTTCTTCGTTGCCGTTTTCTTCGGCACGGTTTTCTTCACTGCGGCCTTCTTCGGGGCAGCTTTCTTCGCGACTGCCTTTTTCGGCGCTGCCTTTTTGGCGACTGCCTTCCTGGCGGCGGGTTTCTTCGCCGCCGTCTTCTTCGGCGCAGCCTTCTTCACGGCTTTCTTCGCAGCGGGCTTCTTCGCGGCGGCGGGCTTTTTCGGAGCTGCCTTCTTTGCGGTAGCCTTCTTCGCCACCTTCTTCACGGCTTTCGCCGGGGCAGCCTTCTTTGCCTTCGCCGCAGGTTTCTTCTTCGCCTTGGTTGATTTGGCCGTCGCCTTCTTCGCCATCTCTCTATGATCCTCGATGATGCGCGGTCCGGAGCGGTGAGGGGGGAAGGCGGGAGCCTTGCGGGGTGCCGCCCGCGCTCGAATTGGCGCGTGCGTCAAAGCAGGATTTCGCCGCCGCTTCTCAGCCTGGGACCTATATGCTTGTCGCGCGGGACTATCGCGGGACTATAATGTCTTTCGCATGGAATGACCATGCTTCGCCCTGAAAAGCGGGCGTGATAATCAGCATCGCAAACGATGCGGGGAGATGCGGATGCCGGATGTGCTCGTCGAGAAAAACGGACCAGTGACAAGCGTCGTTCTGAACCGGCCGCATGCGAAAAATGCCGTCGACAGGAAGGCAGCCGAGGCGCTGGTGGAAGCGTTCCTCGCCTTCGAGCGCGACGAGGAGGCGCTCGTCGCGGTCTTCTGCGGCAGCGACGGCGCATTCTGCGCGGGCGCGGATCTCAAGGCGGTTGCGAAGGGCGAGGGCAATCGCTCCGTGCCCCCCGCAACGGGCGCCGATTTCAACCGGCTCGCCGCCGACGGTCCCATGGGTCCGTCGCGAATGATTCTCAACAAACCGGTGATCGGTGCAATTTCCGGTCACGCAGTCGCGGGCGGTCTCGAACTTGCGCTCTGGTGCGACATGCGCGTGGTGGAAGAGGACGCGATCATGGGCGTCTTCTGCCGCCGCTGGGGCGTGCCGCTGATCGATGGCGGCACGGTGCGCCTGCCGCGCCTCATCGGGCACGCGCGCGCGATGGACCTCATTCTCACGGGCCGTCCCGTCGATGCGGAAGAGGCGCTGACGATGGGGCTTGCAAACCGCATCGCCCCGAAGGGCAAGGGACGCGAGGAGGCGGAGCGGCTCGCGCTCGAAATTTCGCGCTTTCCGCAACTCTGCCTGCGCCACGATCGCATGTCGGCCTATGAGCAATGGGATCTGCCTTACGACGGCGCGCTCGCCAACGAGTTCGAGCACGGGCGCAAGGTTCTCGCCTCGGGCGAAACGCTGAAAGGCGCGGCGCGCTTCGCGGCGGGCAAGGGCAGGGGCGGACGTTTTGACGATATCTGAGCTTTCGCTTTCGGTTCGCGATCTCGCTTGCGAGCGCGGCGGGCGTCTCGTTTTCGAGGGGCTCTCCTTTTCGCTCCGGGGCGGCGAGGCGCTGGTGCTGACGGGGCCGAACGGCGCCGGCAAATCGAGCCTGCTGCGCCAGCTTGCCGGTCTTCTCGGCGTGGCGCAGGGTGAGATCGCCTTCACGGGCGGCGATCCGGAACTGAGCCTCGGCGAGCAGGCGCATTATGTGGGCCATCTCGATGCGCTGAAGCCCTCCATGACGGTCATGGAGACTGTCTCCTTCTGGCGGACATATCTCGGCAGCATTCCGGAGGGGGCCGATACGGCGCTTGAGGCGCTGGGCCTTGTCCATCTCGCCGATCTTCCCGCCGCCTGTCTCTCCGCCGGTCAGCGAAGGCGGCTGTCTCTCGCCCGCCTCATCGCGGTGCCTCGCCCCGTCTGGCTCCTCGACGAGCCCACCGTCGCGCTCGATGCCGCAAGCGTTGCCCGGCTCGTGGGGCTGATGACCTCGCATCTCGCCCAGGGCGGCATGATCGTGGCGGCGACGCATCTCGATCTCGGTCTCGGCGAGACGAAGCAGCTCCGGCTCGGCGTGGAGGCCATGACATGACGCGCGCCTTTTTTGCCCTTCTCGCCCGCGATCTCCGCCTTGCCGTGCGGCTCGGTGGCGGCGGCGGCATGGCCGTCTTTTTCTTTCTGGTCGTCATTTCGCTGCTGCCCTTCGGGATCGGGCCGGACCGGGAATTGCTGGCGAAAGTCGCGCCGGGGATGTTGTGGGTGGCGCTGCTTCTCGCCGCGCTGCTGACGCTCGACCGGCTTTTCCAGGCGGATTACGAGGACGGTTCGCTCGATCTCCTCACCATGGGCCTCCTGCCGCTCGAACTCATCGTGGTCGCCAAGGCGCTCGGTCACTGGCTCACGACCGGCCTGCCGCTCGTCGTCGCGGCGCCGCTGCTCGGCCTCATGCTCAACCTGCCGGGAGAGGCTTATCCGCCGCTCATCCTCGCCATGCTGGCCGGCACACCGGCTTTGAGCTTTCTCGGCGCGATCGGCGCGGCGCTGACGGTTGGCGTGCGGCGCGGCGGGCTCCTCGCCTCGCTCCTCGTGATGCCCTTTTATGTGCCGGTGCTCATTTTCGGCGTCGGCGCGGCCGAGGCGGCGACGGGCGGATTTGCGGGCGAGGCGGGGCGGCAGAGCCTTCTTCTTCTCGTCGCGGTGGCGCTGGCAAGCCTCGTTCTCGGGCCGCTCGGCGGCGCGGCGGCGCTTCGCGCCAATCTCAGATGAGGGGCCAGGACGCGGCGCCATGTGTGAACCGGATTGCATCTCAAAGCCGTGGCAAAATGCCCTTGGGCGCGGCTTGCCCTCCTTGCGGGGCTTACGCTAAATGGCGGGCATGAACATGATTTCCGCCGCGCAGCGGTTCCATGCCTATGCCAATCCGGCGCGCTTCATGGCGCTGTCGGCGCGGTTGCTCATGCCGCTGACGGCGCTGGCGGCGCTTCTCATCGGCGCCGGGCTCTGGTTCGCGCTCGCCGCCTCGCCGCCCGACTACCAGCAGGGCGAGACGGTGCGCATCATGTATGTGCATGTGCCTTCGGCCTGGCTTGCCATGATGGGATATGGGGTGATGGCGGTCGCGTCCGCCGTCGCGCTCATCTTCCGGCATCCGCTGGCCGATGTCTGCGCGAAGTCGGCCGCGCCCATCGGCGCCGCCTTCACCTTCCTCGCGCTCCTCACGGGCTCGCTCTGGGGCGCGCCGATGTGGGGCACGTGGTGGGAATGGGGCGATGCGCGCCTCGTCTCAATGCTGGTGCTCTTCTTTCTCTATCTCGGTTACATGGCGCTCTGGGCGACCATCGAGGAACCCGTTCG
>JACIYQ010000009.1 GCA_014359855.1 Parvibaculum sp. | reverse complement strand
CTGGCAGGAGAGTCGATGGCGCACGCCATCTTTGACGAAATGGGCGGACCGGGCGGCGATGTCCGGCAGGCTTACCGAAAGCTGCAGTCCTGGCTGGAGGAGACGCCGCTCGACATCCTCACGCTCCGGCGCGAGGAAGCCGAGACCTTCTTTCGCCGCATCGGCATCACCTTCGCGGTCTATGGCGAGGGCGGCGATCCAGAGCGCATCATTCCCTTCGACATCATTCCCCGCATCATCGAGGCGGCCGAGTGGCGGCTCATCTCGGAAGGGCTCATGCAGCGCGTGAGGGCGCTCAATGCCTTCATCGCCGATGTCTATGGTGCGCAGGAAATTCTCCGCGCGGGCCTCGTGCCGCGCGACCAGGTTCTCCTCAACGACACCTATCGCTACCAGATGCAGGGCATCTCGGTGCCGCAGAACGTCTATACGCATATTGCGGGCATCGACATGGTGCGCGTCGGCGCGGAAGACTTCTATGTGCTGGAAGATAATTGCCGCACGCCCTCCGGCGTCTCCTACATGCTGGAGAACCGCGAGATCACGATGCGGATATTCCCCGATCTCTTCTCGCGCTACAACGTCGCCCCGGTCGATCATTATTGCGACGAACTGATGCGCACGCTGACTTCGGTCGCGCCGCGCAACTGCCCGGGCGAGCCGACCGTCGTCGTGCTCACGCCCGGCATTTACAATAGCGCCTATTACGAACATTCCTTCCTCGCCGACCAGATGGGCGTCGAACTCGTCGAGGGGCCGGACCTCTATGTCATGGACGACGTCGTCTATATGCGCACGACGCAGGGGCCGAAGCGCGTCGACGTGATCTACCGCCGCGTCGACGACGATTTCCTCGATCCGCTCACCTTCAAACCGGATTCGGTCCTCGGCGTTGCCGGCCTGATGAATGCCTACCGCGCGGGAAATGTGAACCTGACAAATGCGGTGGGCGCCGGCATCGCCGATGACAAGGCGATCTACACCTATGTGCCGAAGATGGTGGAGTTCTATCTCGGCGAGAAGCCGATCCTGAAGAACGTCCCGACATGGCGCTGTGGCGAGAAGGACGATGCGGCTTATGTGCTCGAGCATCTCGCCGAGCTCGTCGTGAAGGAGGTTCACGGCTCCGGCGGCTACGGCATGCTTGTGGGACCGAAATCCACGAAAGAGGAGATCGAGGCTTTCGGCGCGCGGGTGAAGGCCGCGCCGGAGAAATACATCGCCCAGCCCACGCTCGCGTTGTCCACCTGTCCGACCTTCGTCGACGAAGGCGTTGCGCCGCGTCACGTCGATCTCAGGCCTTTCATTCTTTCGGGTGCCGACATTCGCGTCGTGCCGGGCGGGTTGACGCGCGTCGCCATGCGCGAGGGATCGCTCGTCGTCAATTCGAGCCAGGGCGGCGGCACGAAGGACACCTGGGTGTTGAAGGACTAAGGCGCATGATGCTTGCCCGCACCGCAGACAACCTCTACTGGATTGCCCGTTATATGGAGCGGGCGGAGAATCTCGCGCGCATGCTCCGCGTCACCGACCGTCTCTCGCTCATGCCGTCGGGTGCCGACGCGGACGGCTCCGAATGGCATTCGACGGTCATCGTTTCCGGTGCGGAGGAGGACTTCTACCGGAAATACGACGAAGCAACGCCCGAGAACGTCATCTCCTATCTCGCCTTCGACATGGAGAACCCGTCGAGCATCCGCAGTTGCATCGAGACGGCGCGGCGCAACGCGCGCGCCGTGCGCACCGCGCTCACCACCGAGCAATGGGAATGCCTCAATTCCGCCTGGCTCGAACTGCCGCGCTGGAACGAGACGCGCGTGCGCGGCAGCGGCCTCCACCGTTTTCTCGACTGGGTGAAAGACTGTTCGCTGCTCTTCACCGGCGGCACCGTGGCGACGATGCTTCGTCGCGACAGCTATTATTTCACGCGGCTCGGTACGTTCATCGAACGTAGCGACAACACCGCGCGCATTCTCGATGTGAAGTATCATGTGCTTCTGCCGGAGCATGCCGAAGTCGGCGGCGGCATCGACTATTATCAGTGGGCATCGATCCTGCGGGCCGTCTCGGGCTACCGCAGCTACAATGCCGTCTACCGGGAGGGGCTCAAGCCCTGGCTCATCGCCGAATTCCTCATCATGCGCGAGGAAATGCCACGCTCGCTCATCGGTTGCGCGGCCGAGATCAAGGAATGCCTGGACAAGCTCGGCGAGGAATACGGCCAGCGCCACGAGTGCCACCGTGTCGCCGGGCAGATCTATTCGAGGCTGCGTTTCGGCAAGGTCGAGGACATCTTCCGCCAGGGCCTGCATGAGTTCCTGAGCGAGCATATCGAGACCAACGACCGCCTCGGACTGGAAATCAGCCGCAGCTATCTTTTGGGGTAGTATGCAGACATGCTTATCCAGATTCGCCAGGAAACGACCTACCGCTACGC
>JACIYQ010000089.1 GCA_014359855.1 Parvibaculum sp. | reverse complement strand
GGCGACGTGATCGGCCGCTATCACCCGCATGGCGACCAGTCGGTCTATGACGCGCTGGTGCGCCTCGCGCAGGATTTTTCCGTGCGCTATCCGCTGGTGGACGGGCAGGGCAATTTCGGCAATGTGGACGGCGATAACGCGGCCGCCATGCGCTACACCGAAGCGCGGCTGACGCCTGTCGCGGCGCTGCTGCTGGACGGGCTCGACGAGGATACGGTCGACTTCCGCGAGACCTACGATGGCGAGGACAAGGAACCCATCGTGCTGCCGGGCGCCTTTCCGCAGCTTCTCGCGAACGGCGCGTCGGGCATTGCGGTCGGCATGGCGACGAGCATTCCGCCGCACAACGCGGCCGAACTCTGCGACGCGGCGCTGCATCTCATCAAACATCCGAATGCGCGGACGGAAAAGCTCGTCGAGTTCGTGAAAGGACCGGATTTCCCGACGGGCGGCATCGTCGTGGAGCCGCGCGCGGCGATCGTCGAAGCCTATGAGACGGGACGCGGCGGCTTTCGCGTGCGGGCGAAATGGGAGATGGAAGAGCTGCCGCGCGGGCTCTGGCAGATCGTCGTCACGGAAATTCCCTATCAGGTGCAGAAGTCGAAGCTGGTGGAGAAGCTCGCCGAACTTCTGCAGGCGCGGAAACTGCCGCTGCTCGAAGATGTGCGCGACGAGAGCGCGGAGGAAATCCGCCTCGTGCTGGTGCCGAAGTCGAAGACGGTGGAGCCGGAACACCTGATGGAGTCGCTGTTCCGGGCGAGCGACCTCGAAAGCCGCTTTCCGCTGAACCTGAACGTGCTTTCGGCCGGCCAGGTGCCGGGCGTGATGAGCTTGCGCGAGGTGCTGCGCGCCTGGCTCGAACACCGCAAGGAGGTGCTGGTCCGGCGGTCGCGCTTCCGGCTCGACAAGATCGAGAAGCGGCTGGAAGTTCTGGAAGGCTATCTCAAGGCCTATCTCAATCTCGACGAGGTGATCCGGATCATCCGCGAGGAGGACGAGCCGAAGCCCGCGCTGATGAAGCGCTTCACGCTCACCGACAACCAGGCTGAAGCCATCCTCAACATGCGGCTGCGGAGTTTGCGCAAGCTCGAGGAAATGGAAATTCGCGGCGAGCACAAGACGCTCACCACGGAGCAGAAGGAGCTGAAAGCGCTGGTCAAGTCGGATGCGAAGCTCTGGGAGCGCGTCGCCGACGAGATCAAGGACGTCAAGGCGACGTTCGGTCCGAAGACGAAGCTAGGTGCGCGGCGGACGCATTTCTCGGATGCGCCCACCGTCGAGTATGTGCCGATGGAAGCGATGATCGAGAAGGAGCCCGTGACGGTCGTCTGCTCGAAGAAGGGCTGGATCAGGACCGTGAAAGGGCATGTCGGCCCCGACACCGAGATCAAGTTCAAGGAAGGCGACGGCGCGCGCTTCACGCTTCACGCGGAGACGACGGACAAGATATTGCTGTTCGCGACGGATGGGCGCTTCTACACGCTCGACGTTGCGAAGCTGCCGGGCGGGCGCGGGCATGGCGAGCCGGTGCGCCTGATGATCGATCTCGACGAGAGCCGCGAGATCGTGGAGCTCTTCGTGCATCAGCCGGGACGGAAGCTTCTCGTTGCCTCGCACGAGGGCAACGGTTTTGTGGTGCCGGAGGACGAGGTCGTCGCGATGCGGCGCGCGGGCAAGCAGGTGCTGAATGTGACGGGAACGGACGAAGCGGTTGCCTGCGCGGTGGTGCAGGGCGATCATGTGGCCGCGATCGGCGAGAACCGGAAGCTTGTCATTTTCCCGCTCAAGGAAGTGAATGAGATGACGCGCGGCAAGGGCGTGCGGCTGCAGCGCTACAAGGATGGCGGGCTCGGCGACATCAAGACCTTCACGCTGAAGCAGGGGCTGATCGCCTATGACCGCTCGGACCGGGCGCGGACCTTCGACGGCTTGAAGGAGTGGCTGGGGCAGCGCGGGCAGGCCGGGCGGCTGCCGCCCAAGGGCTTCCCCGTGGGGCACAAGTTCGGCGGCGGGTTCGGCACGGCGTGAGGGGGCGACGGCCGTATGGATTGCCGCGTCGCTGCGCTCCTCGCAATGACAACACTAGATGTTATCGACTAGGCGTTCCGTCCGAGGCTCTCGATAGCGCGACTACGGCGTCGTAGTCCGGCATGTAGCGCAAGGTCGCGAACGTTCTCGACGCGGCTTCCAGAAAGAAGACGGTACCGCAGTCGGCGAGCGAAATTCGATTGGTGAGGCAAATTCGGCCAAGGCGGGTGTCGACCTCAGTCATGACAGCCGAAGTTCTTCAGCAGAAATAATGCATTCTCGGCCTGAATAAGTACATCCCCTGTTGCAGGGGTCGTGGCAAGCGCCTTCGTCAATGCCTCGCGGATATCCTCGATCGCATGGACGCTGTCGACCGGTGCATGGATGACGCCTTTCGCCATCTGCTCCGCAAGCTCCGCATAGATCGCCCTGATCTCCTCCGCAGTACGCCGCGCCAGGAAGCGGCCGAGCATGAAGCCGGTAAAGGTCACGCCCCGGAAGACGAGATCGGCGACGGTGACGGCGGGAGCCGCGCCCGACATGCCGCCATAGGTGCAGACGGTGCCTTCGTCGTGCGGGCATGCTGCGATCCGCGCCGTCGCCTCGCCCGACACCGCATCGAGCCCGAGCGGGATCGCCGCGCCGCCCGTCGCCTCGCGCACACGACCGGCGCATTCCGCCCCCGGCGTCGCGGGCAGCGGCGGCTTGATGCGATAGGTGCCGCGGCAGAAGCCGATATCGGCCGGGTTGACCGGAAAGGCGATGACGTCGAACACGACTTCGCCAGGGGAGGGCGCGCCCACATCCGGCGCCTCCACGCAGCGCGCCACGTCTTCCGGCACGCCATAGGCATCGAGTTCGATCTTTTTCACGCCCGCTCCCCCGTTTTTTCCGTGCCACCATACGCGGAAAGGGAGCGCGCAGCCTAGTCCTTCGGCACGATGCTGATCGCACCGCTCACCTCCAGCACCGCATATTTGATCTGGTCCATCCGCTCGAGCCCTTGCGCCCGCCGCGCCTCTTCCATGATGTCGTACTCGTCCACGCGTGCCTTCTTCATCCGGTCGCGCAGAGGTTGCCCGTTTTCCACCAGGACCATCGGCATTCCGTCGAGAAGCTTCCCTGCGATCGGTACATGCTCCTTGAAGAGCGACAACACTATATCCATGACGATGAGGGTCGCGACGATGAGCAGGGCGTTCGTCACCGAAAAATCGTCGCCGAGAAGTCCCTGCTGCGTCGCCTCACCGATAATCAGCAGAAGCACAAAGTCGAAAGTAGTTATCTCCGACAGCGTGCGCCGCCCGGAAATCCGGAACAGGAGAAGCAGGAAAATGTAGATCGCGCCAGCGCGCAGTACAGCGTCCATTTGAACCTCTCAAGGATAAGCGAACATCGTTACGGCAGCGGGTGGGCCGTCGGCGGTGGCGATTTCGCCGCGCAGGAGCCAGCGTTGCCTCGGCCTCAGATCGATCTGTATGCGGAGCGGACCACCGGTGGGCTTGAAGACATAGGTGTGGCCGTCCGGGCCGCCGCTCTCTTCGGCGGGGGCGGGGTGGATCGTCTCGATGGAGAATCCCCGCGTCAGGGAAGGGCTGAGACGGATGGCTGCCTGCCGGGCGGCATCTTCCCGCAACACGATTTCCATGCGCATTCCGGCGTCATGATGCGCGAACCGGTCGTAATGGACTTCCAGCCGGCCATCCGCGCCCGTCGCGGTGGTGCTGCTCAGCGGGCCTTCCGAGAAGGCGCCGAGGAGCGCCGCAAGGGTCACCATGGCGAGCACCGCCCATCCTGCGCGTTCGATGCGCCAGGTCACGCGCTGAAGACCCATGTCCTCCGTGATCGGATAGGACCTGCTCTCCCATGTCTTTTCCGGATCGTCGCTATCGGCAAGCATGGCCGTTCCCTCGCGCGGCGAGGTGCCGCCGCGCCTGCGTCTCCTGAAGAAGAAGAACGCGCGGCCTGTCTGCCGGTTCCCGCCGCGCCGAGGCGGTCAGACGCCCTGAAAGCTCACCAGCTTGCGGCTCTGCGGGTCCCACAGCGCCAGCGAGGCGGTCTTGAGGCTCTCCATGATGGTGAGCCGGTTGATCGTCTTCACTTCCGGCATCGCGTCGAGGCATTCCTGCAGGCGGTAGTTCGGAATATGGCTGCACAGATGGTGGATATGATGCAGCCCGATATTGCCCGTGAACCAGCCGAGCACGCGCGGCAGCACATAGTAGGAACTGCCATTGAGCGCGCCGCTGTTGCGGTCCCAGTCCTCGCTCTTGTCCCAGCTCGTGGTCTCGAACTGGTGCTGCACATAGAAAAGCCAGACACCCATCGCGGCGGCGGCCACCAGCACCGGCACCACCATCACCGCGAAATTGAGCCAGCCGAGCAGGATCAGCAGCGTGCCGTAGAAGGCGAGGATCGCGAGATTGTGCGCCATGACGCTGCTCCACATTTCCCAGGCGGGCCGCCTGAGCGTCAGCGGCAGGCGTTGCAGCAGCAGGAAATGGACCGGCCCGCCGATTGCGAGCAGGAACACCGGATGCCGGTAGATGCGGTAGGCGAGGCGGCGGACCGGGCTCAGCGCCCGGTATTCGTCGGTCGTCAGCGTGTTGATGTCGCCATAGCCGCGCCGGTCGAGATTGCCCGATGAGGCATGGTGCAGCGCGTGCAGGCGCCGCCAATAGGCGTAAGGCGTAATCGTCAGCACACTGACAAGGCGCCCCGTGATGTCGTTCGCCCGCTTCGATGCGAAGAAGGAGCCATGCCCGCAATCGTGCTGGATGATGAAGAAGCGCAGCGCGCATCCCGCCAGCGGTATCGCCAGAAGCAACGTCAACCAGTAGCCCACCTGGAGGCTGAAATACATCGCCGCCGAAAGCGCGATGAAGGGAACGCCTGTGCTGACGATCTGCCATGCGGCGCGCATCAGGTCCGGCTTGCGGTACCGCGCGCAGTGTGCGGCAAATTCCTCGATCTTCGTATGCATGTTTACCTTGCCCCGGAGAGGGGTCTTTTCGTTCGAGTTAAAGGTTGCCCGCCCCCTGGCGCGGCATTGTGGTCCAGCCGGCCACTGCCC
The DNA here is from genome assembly GCA_014359855.1 of Parvibaculum sp. GTDB lineage: Bacteria > Pseudomonadota > Alphaproteobacteria > Parvibaculales > Parvibaculaceae > Parvibaculum. The sequence goes on along the minus strand of JACIYQ010000089.1, from coordinate 1,264 downwards.
GGCGGCCGGCGGTGAGAGCCGCTTCAGCTCCCGCGCGCTTGCTGGATCATGTTTTCGAGCCGGGCCTCGTCGACGACGCCTGGATACATCGTGCCGCCCACGACGAAGGCAGGCGTGCCGTCGATGCCAAGCTGCTGGGCAAGCCGGTAGGTGCGGCTCACCTGATCCTGGATCGCCGGGTCGCCCATGTCCTTCTTGAGCCTGGCCACATCGAGCCCGATATCCCTCGCAATCGCCATGATGGCGTCCTCGTCGACTTCGCCCTTGCGCTCGTAGAGCGCGCGATGCATGTCGAAATAGCGGCCCTGCTTTTTGGCGGCGATGGCGGCCTTCGTCGCCAGCAGCGAGTTGGGGCCGAGAATGGGGAACTCCTTCAGCACGACCCGGATATTGCCGTCCTTCTCCACAAAGTCCATCAGCGGCTCGAAGCTCCGCTTGCAGTAGCCGCACTGGTAGTCGAAGAACTCGACAAGCGTGACGTCGCCGTCCGGGTTCCCGGCTACATAGTCGCCCGGGTCCTCATAGATCGCCTTCCGGTGTTTCTCGACCGCCGCTTGCGTCTCGGCGAGCTTCGCAACTTCCTGGCGCCGCTCGAGGGTCTCGAAGGCTTTCACCAGCACTTCGGGATTCTCGACGAGATAGTCATGGATGATGGTCTCGATCGCGGCCTTGTCCTGCGCGTCGAAGCGCTCGGCGGCCCAGGCGGGCGCGGTGAAGGCGAAAAGAAAAAGGCAAAACGCGGCAAGCGGCAGGCGAAAACTTGAGAACATGGGACTCTTCGTCTGGAGAAAGGAAAGGGCGGTCATCCGCGCTGCGGCGGCGGCTGCATGGCGATGTCCTGGGCGCGCAGCCATTCGGGGCTGCCATTCTTGAGAAGCTTCTGCGCGCGCATGGCATGGGACTTGGCTTCACCCACAGCGCCGAGCGCATCGTAATATTGCGCGGCCGAAAGTTCCGCCATGCCGATGTCGTCGAGCTGCCCATAGCCGATCGAAAGCTGGTAGTAGCCGAAGGCCTGCTCGCCGCTCTTCGTCGCGATCTGCAGGTGCCGGATCGCTTCCCGCGTCGAGTCGGGGTCCTCGCGCGCCAGCAGCGCCCGGCCGAGGCCGAGATGAAGCTGCTCGTCCGTGGGCTTCAACTCCACGGATTTGCGATAGGCGGTGATCGCCTCTTCCACCTTGCCGCTCTCGAAATAGATCTGCCCCTTCACTTCCCAGACGTAAGGGTTGTTCGGCTGGTTCTCGATGAGCGGCCCGAGTTCGGC
>JACIYQ010000088.1 GCA_014359855.1 Parvibaculum sp. | reverse complement strand
TTGGAAGAGGGCATTGGATTCGGACATGAGTGCCTCTCCCCAACCAGTAGATGGACCTGGCTTGCCGGAACGAAGGCGCATCGCTGCGCACCCGCCGGGGCCAATGGATATGTCGTGCGTGGATGAACGCTGGGCGGGTTCCGCAGGGAACCCCTGACAGTTGCCGATGCCGGGCTGCGATCGCTCGCCCGGTTCGCGCGTCTTCAGTTGCAGGGAAGTGCAACGGACGTGCTCGGCTTGATCCGGGGCGTCAGCCCCTCAGACTGGAACCGGACATATGCAATCTCCCTCGAAACCCGGCGGAGGTGAACCAACGATGCCGAAACGCGGCATGCCGCCGAAATTGTCCAAAGAGACGCGTACGCCGTTACATAACCCGATCTGGCCAGTGGCACGTGCGATTGCGTTCGCGCGGAGAAGTATAGGGCATGAAACCCGCTGTCAATCGTGGGGGGACGGCAGACTCAAAAAAAGCCGCGGAAAGGCTTGCTTCGGGAGTCTATCATTTTGCTATTGATAATCGTTATTAACTAATGCAGGCTTCGGTTTCTGGTTCACCGAGCCCCAGGAGACGCCATGAAACCCGCCGCAGCCCTTCCCGATATCTTCCCCGCAGAACCGGACCGGACCTATGCGCCGGACCAGCCGCTTGCCGAACTCGGCTTTGCCGAACAGTTCGCCGTCTGGTGCCTGCGCGTCCAGTGGCGGATGCCGGAGGAAGGCAAGGAACGACCGGTACTGCTGCAGCGGGCCTTCGACGCGCTCGACCTGCCGGGGGGCGCGGCGCTGGTGGCGGAGCTTGCCGGGACGCTGACGCGGACGGTGCGGCGGCCGCTCTCCATCGCCTGCCCGCGCTGGCGCGTGCTGACGGGCGACGAAGTGCGCGTCCTCAACTTCATCGCGGCGCTTCAGCGCCAGGGCGCGAGCCCGCGCGCGGCGCTCGATCCGTCATGGATGGCGGCACCCTGCGGCGCTTCGCCGGTCTGGGCGCCCGCGCAAAGATTTGCGCTGGCGCTTTCCACTGCCGGGCTCACGCTCGGAAACGCGCATGCGCCAGCATCGCCCTTTCCGGAAGCGATGCCGCGCGTTCTTCATTAAGAGGTCAGCCGAAGCTGCGGGCCGAACCGAGCGCGCCCCTGCGCGAGACGATGGCGAAGAATTCGGCGACCGTGCCGCGATGATTTCCTTCGCCGTCTTCACCCCGGTGATGAGGCCCGCCGTCTCGCCCGCAAGGCCGGCGGCGGCTTCCATGTCGCCGCCGAAATAGAGATCGAGGATGCGCGCGAAAGTGTCCGGCGGCATCAGGCCTTCCTCATGGATCGCCGCCGTACGCGCCGTCTTCAGGGCGCGGTTCGCAAGCGCGAGACAAGGAAAAGGCGCGGGAAATATCGCCCCCGCGCCTCACATTGAGTTGATCGAAAATCAGGGAGTTGACCGAAAGTCAGGCGGCGAAGGGCCTCAGCGGAAATGGCCGTAGGCGCGCAACACCGCTTCGGAGAGCTCCTTGTAGGCTCCCTCGACGCCGGTCCTGATTTCGTCGAACGCGCCCTCGCCCTGCTTTGCGAGTTCGCCGACGCGGGCGCGGAGCTTCGACCGGTCGGCCTTGAGCTGCTTCAGGACTTTCGAGTAACGCTTCTCGGTGTCCTTCAGTGCCTTCCTGGCTTCCTTCTCGGCCTTGTCGACTTCCTTGGAGAGCTTGGCGACCTGCTTTTCGAGCTGCTGCTTCAGTTTCGCCCTTTCCGGCGACAGCTTCTTCTTCGCGGACTTCTTTTTGGCGGCGGGCTTCTTCGCCGCAGGCTTCTTCGCGGCGGGCTTCTTTGCGGTGGCCTTCTTCGCAGCGGTCTTCCTTGCGGCGGGCTTCGCGGGAGCCGCGGCGGCTCCGCCTGCCGGGGGCGTCACATCGGCCGCGGGGACCGTGCCCGCGCGGCGCGATGCCGTCTTGCTCTTGGAGGCGGGTTTGCGGCTCGCTGCCGTCCCACGCTTCCTGCGCGTATCGCTCATGATCGATTGCCTCGATTTGATTTCAGGCCTCGGGCGCACAGCGGCGCCGACAAATCAGAGTGACGC
>JACIYQ010000087.1 GCA_014359855.1 Parvibaculum sp. | reverse complement strand
GGACTGGCGCTTCTCTTCACCACGGCGAGCATCGTCCTGTCGGCCTGGGCGCTTTACCAGCCGCAGATGATCTCGCTTCCGGTCGCCGCCTTCCTCATTCCGACCATCGGCAGCTTCGCCTTCAAGTTCGTACGCTCGCTCTGGCTCTATGCCGTGCGCGTGAAGGATTGCAGCTTCCTCGAAAGTCTAGGGGCGGGCGTCGCCGCGCTCGGCCTTACGCATACGGTGGCGAAAGCCATGCTCAACGGCATGATCACGACGAGCAAGCCTTTCATCCGCACGCCGAAATGCGAGGACAAGCCGCCGCTCGCCGCCGCCTTCATCCAGGTGCGCGAGGAAACGGTGATGCTGGTGGCGCTCTGGGGCCTCACCGCCGGCTTCCTGCTGAGCCCCGATTTCGCGGACAGCCATTCGCGCCTCTGGGTCGCCGTGCTGCTCGTGCAGTCGGTGCCCTACGCCTCGGCCGTCCTCCTCTCCCTCATCAACGTCATGCCCTCCCTCTTCCGCCGGAAGAAGAAAGAGGAACCGGCGGGCGTGCTGTCGCCGGCGGAGTGAGACGATGCTGAAAGGGGGATGCCATTGCGGCAACATCTCTTTCGAATTCGAAAGCGCGCTGACGCCGCGGGAGCTTCCCGTCCGCGCCTGCCAATGCGCGTTCTGCCGCGCGCATAGTGCCCTGTCGACCTCCGATCCGGCCGGCAGCGTATCGATCGGGATAGCGGCGCCGGCGCGCGTCAACCGCTACCGCTTCGGCATGAAGACCGCCGACTTTCTCATCTGCTCCGATTGCGGCGTCTTCATCGCCGCCGTGATGGAGGCGGACGGACGGAACTATGCCGTCGTCAACATCAACACTTTCGACCGCCGCGACGACTTCACCGCCGCGCCGCAGCCGATGGACTACGAAGGCGAAACCACCACCACCCGCCTCGCCCGCCGCAAGGAACGCTGGACGCCGGCCACCGTCATCTGACACCGCTCAACCGACGGTGATCGTGCCTTTCATGCCGACTTCGGAATGACCGGGAACGTTGCATGAAAATTCGAACGTTCCCGTCTTCGTGAAGGTCCAGATCAATTCCTTCGTCTCGCCTGCCGCGAGCGTTACCGTGTTGCCGCCGCCGGCATGCATCGCCGCATGTTCCGGTGAAGACGGATCCATGCCCATCTCCATCATGTGCGTCATCATCCGGCGCGCCAGTTCCTGATAGGCGTTGTCGCCGATCGTGAACTCATGCGGCTGCTCACCCTTGTTCGAGACGATGAAACGAACGGTTTCTCCGACCTTGAACTCCAGCGCAGTGGCGTTGAACATGATTTCCGACGCCTCGATTTCGATCGTCCGGGTGGCCTTCGCGGCCTCGCCCTTCCGGCCGAAGGCGGCGGTATCCGCCATCTGGCGATCCATTTCCGCCATCATACTTGCCATGCCGTCCGACATGCCGGGCATGGAACCGTGATCGTGACCGGTCCCCGCGGCAAGCGCCGGACCGGTCAGCAGGCAAACGATTGCCGTCATCGACAGCGACGCGCGAATTGTGGATTTCATCGTGACTTCTCCATGAGGTTTGAGTTGCTTTCGTACTTTCATTTTCTCGCTCCGATGCGTCGTCAGAACCATGCTCTCACGCCGAAGCGCAGCGTCGTGTCCTCGACATCTTCGCCGCTCGCGCGCGTTATCGATGCCGTCTCGCCGAGATCGCGCTCCCAGACGAGATCGGCATAGGGAGCGAATTTCCGGGTGACTTCGTAGCGGAGCTGAAGCCCCGCCTCGACGGTGCTGAAGCCCGCGCCGACGCCCTGTTCGGGCACGTCCTGCGCGAAGGCATTGAGTTCGATATGCGGTTCGGCGATCAATTTCTGGGTCACGGGAAGCTCGAAACTCTGTTCGAAGCGTGCCGAGACATCGCCCTCCGTCGAGAGGAAGGCAGTCGCTTCCGTCTCGAAGAAGTAGGGTGCAAGGCCCGCGACACCGGCTGCGAGATATGTCTCGCTGCCGGGTTCGAAGTCCTGCCGGACGCCGATCAGCGCATCCCAGAACGGATGAAAGTTCCGGCCGTAATAAACCTGCGCTTCCGCCTTCTCGAAATCGCCGTCGGCGATCTCTCCCTCCGAACGGATCCATATGCGCTCGACATCGCCGCCGATCCAGCCGTCGATATTCCAGTTCCAGAGGCCGTCATGCGCATCGGCATAGTCGATTTCCGACTCGATCATGCTGAAGAACTCAGGTCCGTGTTCGTCCTGAACCGCGGCCGCATTCTGCGCATGGGCAGCCGCAGGAAGGCCGAGGCCGAACGCAAGCAGGGGGACAATGATCTTCTTCATCACATTCCCCCATGACCGGCGTGAGAACCATGGGCCTCGCCGGCGCCGGTGACGGCCAGCGGCACGACCGCACCGTCTGGCGTAATATTGCTTTCAGCCGTGCCCGGCGGCTCCACCACGAAGCGTGTCATCATGCCGGAGGCCATGTGATAGAGCAGGTGGCAGTGAAGCGGCCAGGCGCCGACTTCCCGTGCCGTCAGCACCACCGAAACCGATTGTCCTGGCGGCACGATCACCGTGTCCTTCAGCGGACGCCGGTCGCCGCTGCCGTTTTCGAGCTCGAAGAACATGCCGTGCAGATGCATCGGGTGCGCCATCATCGTCTCATTGACGAAAGTGAGACGGACGCGCTCGCCGTAGCGGACGCGGACGGGTTGCGCCTCGCTGAAGCGGTCGTCGTTCAGCGTCCAGACATAGCGCTCCATATTGCCGGTCAGACGCATCTCGATCGCGCGGGTCGGCGCGCTGTTGTCGGCATGCGCCCGCAAAGCCCGCAGGTCCTTGTAGGCCAGCACCTTCGCGTCCGCCGGAAAGCCCGACGCCCAGCCGGCCGGGCGCTCCTCATCCGAAGAGGCGTTCATGGCGCTCATGTCATGGTCCATGCCGTCCATATCGTGACCGCCATGCGCCATACTCATATCGGCGCCATGCGCCATGCCCATATCGGCCATGCTCAGCAGCGCGCGCGGACGCCTCTCGGGGACCGGGCCTTCGTTACCCGCCGACGAGGCCAGCGTCGCGCGGGCATGACCCATGCGGTCGATCGATTCGGCGAAAAGCGTGTAGGGGATGTCTTCCTTCGGCTCGACAAATACGTCGTAGCGCTCGGCCACGCCCATGCGGAGTTCATCGACCGGCACCGGATTGACGTCGTTGCCGTCGGCGGCAACGACCGTCATTTTCAGGCCCGGAACGCGGACGTCGAAAAACGTCATCGCCGAGCCGTTGATGAGCCGCAGGCGAACCCGCTCGCCCTTCCTGAAGATGAAGGTCTCGTTTTCATCCGGCGTCTTGCCGTTGACGAGAAACGAGTAGCCGGTGACATCCGCGAGATCGGTCGGGTCCATGCGCATGGCGCCCCAGTCGAGACGGTCCCTCAGAGCCGCACCGAAGCCCTGCGTGCTCGCGTCGCTGAAAAAATCGAGCAACGTGCGCTTGTTGTAGTTGTAATAGCCGGGATCGGCTTTCAGGTTGCGCAGAACCTGGTCCGAATCCTCCGCCGTGATGTCGCCGAGAAGGACGACATAGTCGCGGTCGGCGCGGAACGGCGACGGCTTCGCCGGCTCGATCACGATGGCGCCCAGCACACTCTGGTCCTGCGTGCCGGAATGGCTGTGATACCAGTAGGTGCCGCTCTGCCTGATGTTGAAGGTGTAGGTGTAGGACGCGCCGGGCGCGATGCCCGTGAAACCGTTGAAGCCGGGCGACCCGTCCATCATTCCCGGCAGCATCAGCCCATGCCAATGCACGGAGGTTTTCTCATCCGTCTCGTTCACGACCGTGATCGTTGCGTCTTCGCCTTCCGTCAGGCGGAGCGTTGGGCCCGGAATGCCGCCGTCGATGGTCATCTTTTCGATGGTGCGGCCACCAATCTCGACCTTCGCGGTCGAAACGGTGAGGCGGTAGTTGCCTGCAAGTGCCGGCGATGCCGCAATGAACGCCGCAAGCAGCAGCAAGGCGGAAGCGGCCCGGCGAACCGGGCCGTCCGCAAGCTTGATATTCGGAAACATGACCGCGTCTCTCCATTCGTTGAGAAAGAGCGCCCGAAGGCGCCGGACTCGACGAAGAGAGCGCTAGATCAGGAGACGGCCCGAACGGCGGTAGGCGTCGGTATAAGCCCGTTTTCGAAGGAGCCGGTTTTCCGGCGGCTTCACCGATGGCGAGGGCTGCAAGGCCAGACCGGTATCTGGCGTCTGCCATCGAAGCTGAATGAGTACCTTCGCCTCTGGCAGGTCGCGCGACTTGAAATGCGTGACGAGCGACGCGACGTCCGCCCGATCACAGAGGCAGGTCAGATCGCTGCCGTGGCAAGGGTGGGACCCGTGTTGCTCCAGCGGGGTCGAATGACCATGCCCCTCATGCCGATGCGTTGCCGCAGCGTGATGAGCGGCGGGCATCTGCGCCGCCGAGGCCGGGACGCACTGGAGAACCGTGGCGAGCATGACACTCGCGAGGTAGAGAACCGGAATCTGAAGCCTGAGCCATCTCATAAAATAAGTATGCACCTTCCAGCAGAGGGAAGGTCAAGGGTTGCCCCCGCCGGGCCCCCGTTGCGTCGAGATCGTGGATGTCCATGCCCTTCTTGCCCGCGCGGGCGGCGGCGAGGCGCGATCCCATGCCGGTCGCGGTGAGGCCCGGAGCCACAATGTTCGTCCGGATACCGTGTTCCCGCTCTTCCTTGGCGAGCGTAAGCGCGAGGGCGACGCGGCCTTCCAGAGATATGTTCATTCGGTCCTCCCGGTGTTCTTGTTGCCGCAAGCATAAAAAAGAAGCCGCCCGGGATTTCCATTCCCGGACGGCTTCTGGCAAATCATCGGCGATGACGCTACGGCAAGGGCGGTAAAAAATCAGGCCGCGTCCTTCGTGTACTTTTTCATGTCCTCGCGGAGCACGGTTTTCAGGATCTTGCCGTTCGGATTGCGCGGCAGCGGCTCGTGGCGCAGCTCGATCTTGACCGGCACCTTGAAGGCAGCTAGCAGCTTGCCGACATGCGCCTTGAGCTCCTCTTCCGAGACATCCTTGCCGGGCGCGACCTGCACCACGGCGCCGACCTCTTCGCCCAGCACCTTGTGCGGGATGGCGACGACGGCGGCATCCATCACGGCGGGATGCGCGTAGAGCGCGTCCTCGATCTCGACGCAGTAGATGTTCTCGCCGCCACGGATCAGCATGTCCTTGGCGCGGTCGAGAATGTAGACGAAGCCTTCGTCGTCCATGCGCACGAGATCGCCCGAGTGAAACCAGGCGCCTTCGGTGATCGCGGCGGCGGTCGCTTCGGGCTTGTTCCAGTAGCCCTTCACGATGTTCGGGCCCCTGATCCAGAGTTCGCCCACCTGGCCGCGCGGCACTTCATTGCCCTTCTCGTCGACGACCTTGACGTCGCAGACGGGAACGGCGGGACCGGCGCTGTCCGGCTTGGCCACATAATCCTCTGCAAGGTTCTGCGTGGCGATGGCGGATGTTTCCGTGAGACCGTAACCATTCGAGGGATGGCAGTTCGGGAACTGCTTCTTGATGCGCGCGACGAGGTCGGGCGCGGAAGGCGCACCGCCATAGCCGATCGCTTCGACGGTCGAGGTGTCGCGCGTGGCGAAGTCCGGCGACTCGAGCACCTGCCAGACCATGGCCGGCACGCCGCCGAAAGAGGTCACGCCTTCGCGCTCGATGAGTTCGAGCGCATGTTCCGGGTTCCACTTATGCATGATGACGAGCTTGCCGCCGCTCGCATAAGTCCCGACAAGGATCGAGTGGCAGCCGGTGACGTGGAACAGCGGCACCGAGAGCAGCATCACGCGGGGCGGGGCCGCGGGATCGGGTGCCGGCGGTATCTCGCCACGGCGCATGAAGGCGCGCGCACCGCCCAGCATGGCATTCATCAGGTTGGTGCAGATATTGCGCTGCGTGCCGAGCGCGCCTTTCGGCTTACCGGTGGTGCCGGAGGTATAGAAGATGGTGGCGTCGTCTTCCGGCTGCATGCCGGGATCGGGCAGCGGCTCGGCGGAGAGCTTCGCATAGTCGGCGGGCTTTGCCACCAGCGTCTCGAAGGCTTCGGCAACGCCCAGTTCTTCCTCCGGCGTGCGCACCGCGACCAGCCCGTTGAGACCGAGCGCCTTCAGATGCGGGCGAATGCGGTCGAGGCGCTCATGATCGACGATGACGACTTTCGAGCCCGAATCCGTGATCCCGTATTCGAGCTCGGGGCCGGTGCCCCAGGCATTGAGCGGCACGATGACGCCGCCGATGGCCGCCACCGCCCAGAAGACGATCGACCATTCGGGGAAGTTGCG
>JACIYQ010000086.1 GCA_014359855.1 Parvibaculum sp. | reverse complement strand
TCGAACAGCGCCTGATTGTTCTTGTGCTTCATAGCCATCATCCCCTGCCGCGCCATTCCGCCTGGCAGGGGAATGCCCCCGTTAAGCCCCATGCGGAAAATCCTAACTCATTCCCGGCGAAACGTCCCGTTTCGGGTCGCTTCCCCTCTCATTTGTCCCGCCTCGGGCTGCCGTTTCGATCCGGTACGGGCCGTGACGCCCGATTGCGGGGACGGGTGTGAGAGAGCAGAAAGCGTGCCAACCGTTAATGAGGCAGCCGGCGGCGGGGCAGGCCTGCGAAATTTGGTTGAAGCTTCAACAAGTTGCGAGGCATGCCGCGTGCAGAGGGCATGGCGGAGACGTTAACGCGCTTCGGCTGGCGGGGTTGTCGGGCAATCGGCGACGTCTCGCGGCGGGGCGTTAACCATTGGGCGGCTGTCCGCGCGCCGTTTCGGCCGTGGCGGCACGGCTTCTGCATCGTGGCGCACAAGAGCCGGACAAGGTCCGGAAAAGACGCAGGCCAACGTGTCCATTTGGACCGGGAGTGTCAGGATGAAGCAGATGAATTTCAAAAAGACGGCCAGCGGCAGGCTGGCTCTCGTGGCAGCAGCCTTCGGCGCCGCTGTGTTCTTCTATGCCCTCGGCGGAGCCGATCCCGCCTCGGCGTGCGGCGGCGGCTGCAATCCGCCTCCGCCTCCGCCTCCGCCTCCGAGCAACGATTGCGGTTGCGACCATGGCGGTGGCGGCGAGGGCCATGGCGGCGGCAAGAACTACAACAAGAACTATAATTTCAATTACAACAAGAACATCAATAATAATACCAACAACAACACCAACAACAATACGAACAACAATAACGTCAACGTGAACGTCAACGTGAACGCTAACTCCTCGTCGTCGTCGACGGCGACGGCTTCCGCCATCGCCAATGCGAATGCGGCGGCGGACAGCGCCTCGTCGGCGCTCGACCGCACGAGTTCGGTCGCGATCGGCAATGGCAGCGGCGGCGGCTATGGCGGTGGCGGTTCGAGCTATTATGTCTCCGCGCCCCAGGCGGCGCCGGTGGGCGCTCTCAATGTGATCGTGCGCACGGCAAGCGTCATGAAGCCCGTGAAGGCGATCTGCGTCAGCGCAAAGGGCCTGGAAGAGGCGGCGCGCGTCAGCAGCACGGTTACCGAAATCGGCCCGGAAGACGATGTCGAACTCTTCCATTGCGTCGTCGGCGACATGCTCGTCGCCACGATCGGACGCATGGCTGGCAAGGGCGACAATGCGAAGCCGGATTACCTCGGCGGCTATGTGATCGAGTGCCGGCCCGGCGAAGCTCTCCGCCACGGTTCGAACGGCATGCTCGCCTGCGTGCCGCAGCAGCGGGACTACGGCTATTCCCAGGTTCCGGCGGCGACACGCATGGCCTATGCGGAGGTCTTCATCCGCAAGAGCGAAAAGGGCGAGGAAGTCGCGGCGACGGGCGGGGCCTTCTTTTCCGGCGGTGTCGGCTATTAAGGATTACGGCGGCGGGGCGTCGGCCTGCTTCATCCGCGCACTGCTGTTGCTTGAGAGACGGGGAGAGCGAAAGCTCTCCCCGATTTCGCTTCTGCGTGCTCCAAACAAGATGTCATCCCGGCGAAAGTCTCTCCGCCGGGACTGTCCTCCCCATGCAGGCCACCAGAACAAAGCGGCTCCCGCCTGCCCGATCTCGTGAGGGGTGGGGCAAACGGGAGCCGGGGTGCGGGCGGCGGAGGGAAGAACCGCCCGTCTGGTCGCATATTCTGGCGGCGCTTTACTCCACCCGTTCCCAGGTCTGGCTGCGGCTCATGATGCCCTTTGAGCCCGTGACCTCGAGTTTCGTGCCGCCATCGGTGAGTTCGAGGCTGGCGTTCGCCGTCTTGCCGTTGGCGGGGCGGAGGATCGTGCCGCCGGACCATTCACCGCCCTTATTTGTCAGACCCCAGAGGACCGGCATGCCGAGGAGCGGCTGGTTTTTCCTGTCGCCCTCGCATTGCGAGCAGGTGGTTTCGCCGTCATCGAGCAGTTCGACGATGGTGCCCGTCAGCGTGCCGTCGGTTTCGGTGACCTCGACCACCGTTTTTGGCGCGCCCGTGTCCGGGTCGAAGGTGCGCCACTTGCCGAGCGGCGAATCCGCACTGGCACCGGCCGGCAGGGCCAGGGCCGTGGCCATGAGGAGAGCCAGTCCGATAATGCGTGTGCGATGGCGAATTGTCATGGTTCGCTCCAATTTACGGCAGTTATAGTGCCAATATATAGAAAGCAGCGAACGAATCCAAGCGCATGAGGAGGCTTCCGGTTCCCGTCCGCTTTGCTATAACTGCATCTGGCGGGGACGGCCCCGCCGAAGGTTCCATCCTTCATCTCAACCGCGGGGACGGCCTCGCTTCTTCGTCAGGAGAGGCACATGGCCTGGCTCTATCTTCTCATCGCGAGCGCGGCTGAAATCGTCTGGGCCTTTACGCTCAAGGCAAGCGATGGCTTCACGAAGCCGCTCATGGTGGCGTTCAACGTCGCGGCGCTTCTCGCCGCCGTCTGGTTTCTCGTCCAGGCGATGCGGACGCTGCCGCTGGGAACCGCCTATGCGGTCTGGACCGGCATCGGCGTCGTCGGCGCGGCCGTTCTCGGCGTCGTCGTGCTCGGCGAGAGTGCGTCTCCCCTCCGTCTTTCCGCCATCGCTCTCATCGTGACGGGCGTTGCGATGCTCAAGCTCGCGGAAGGATAAGCCGCAAAAAAGAGGGAGGGCGCGAGGCCCTCCCAAGTGGTCTTCCGGAACGGAAAAGGAAACTCAGAAATCCTGTTCCGGGATCGGCGGGCAAGCCCCGCCTGTGCTCTCAAGCGCGTGCCGGAGGCCGGTCAGCAAGACGCATTGAGGGTGGGAACCGGCGATGTCGTTTTTCATTTCGGTCTCCGGCATCGCCGGTAATTCGGTGGGAAGTCTGGATCAGTAAGTGCCGCCGCGGAGGCTGCCGGCATCGAAGTCCGGCTCCGAGTAGTAGGCATAGGGATCGTTGCCGGCGGGGCTGCGTTCTTCGCGCGCGGAGGAGGGCGCCTGCGCGACGCGCTGGTTGTTCATCGGCTTCGCCTTCGCGCCGGGATTGGCCTGGCGATAGTCGATCTGCCCCATCGGGTCCTTGTTGCCGGGGAAGCGGGCGCAGTCGGCCGGGTTCACCTCATAGAGAGGAACCAGCAGCTTCAGCACGGCGCGTTCGACAACGGCGCGGACCGCGAGCTGGAGCGGCTCCTGCGCGCTTGTGCCGACGCCGAGCGAGAAGAGATTGCCGCCGAAGAAGTCGAACACGCCTGCCTTGATCTCGCGGCCGACGATCTGCTTCTGGTAGGAAACATAGTCGACGACTTCGAGCGTGCGGCTGTTCACAAGGCGCAGGTCGAGGCCGATGTTCATGACATAGGTGGAAGCGGAAGCATTTGCCGCCGCGCCCATGTCGCCCTCTTCCGCAAAGCCCGCATTGAGGCCGCCGGACTGGATGTTGAAGTTGAGTTCGGTGATGCCGCCGACGAGGTAGTAGTCGGAGCCGCGGATCTCGCCCGCATAGATCTTGCGGTAGTCGTCCTGCTCGCCGCCGTCGCCGATCAGCTTGTTGTTGGTGTATTTGAGTTCGAGTTCGGTGATCGAGGTGTCGTAGCGCTCGACGAGCGGCACGCCGGCCTTTCCGAGAGCGGACATCGCCATCAGCGAGGCGCCCTGCGTGATCTTCATGCCGGTGCCATCGGCTTCCGACTTGCCGGTGTAGTCGCGGATGTTGCCGACCGCGATACGCGTCGCCGTCGTGCTGGCGGGCACGTGGTTCGCGAGGCAGCGCAGCGCGTTGGAATAGGGCGTCTCGTTGTTGATGACGGGGGCGTTGCCGATCGGCGCAGCATAGCGGCCGTCGGAACCCGCATTGGCGCTGACGCAACCCGTAAGCGCGAATGCCATGGCGAGGGCGCCCAGCGTACGCTTGGGCATTCCCTTCTTCGCCGCATTCGTCACAACAGTTGAAAACACTTTGGCCTCCTGATGGTCACCGGTCGGTGGCTGGCGCTGGCGATCATTGTTTTTCGATCTTGCCGGTACGCCGCCGACCGCTCTGTTGCCCGGAGGATTGCAACCGGTGTGCCAGCAGTTACCTTTCGTTAAGAACCGCAGAAATCCGCTGTTTTCAGGATGTTTTCGGGCTCCGCCCGTTAAGCTTTCCGGTTGAGCGGGATCGTCTGCGGCGGCTCTGGCACGGGCATTCCCGTTTCGGCACGTCAACTTCCCGTTAAGGCTGTGCCGCGCTGCGACAGGCGGGAGAAGCAGGTTGCAGCATGCCTCCGGGCGCGCGACACTCCGCGCCAATTGCAATTGGCATTCCCGAAAACGGACGGACAAATTGGCAAAGCTCGAATTCTTCTTCGATTGCTCCAGCCCGTGGACCTATCTCGCCTTCAGCCGGATCGAGGCTCTGGTCGAGCG
>JACIYQ010000085.1 GCA_014359855.1 Parvibaculum sp. | reverse complement strand
CGCTTCACGACGGTCTTCGTCACGCACAGCATCTACGAATCCGTCTATCTGTCGGAGCGCGTGCTCGTGATGGGTGCGCGGCCGGGGCGCATCCTTGCCGATATCGCCATCGACGCACCGTTCCCGCGTGGCCGCGCCTTCCGTGAGTCGCAGCCTTACGTCGAAATCTGCGCCCGGGTGAGTGCGGCACTCCGCGAAGGAGCAGCGATATGAATTCGCGCTTCGCCCGCATCCTCGTGCCACTTCTCGTCGGCATTGCCTTCCTGGCCCTCTGGGAAGGGCTGGTGCGCGCGAGCGGCGTCAAGCCTTTCGTACTCCCCGCCCCCACCGTCATCGCCGGCAGCCTCGTCCAGAATTTCGCTTCGCTCATGGCCTCGCTCTGGGTGACGTTTCGCGTGACGCTCGCGGCCTTCCTGCTTGCCGTCGTGGGCGGCGTCGGCCTTGCCATCGTTTTCTCCCAGAACCGCCTCATCGAGACGGCCCTCTTTCCCTACGCGGTCGCCCTGCAGGTGACGCCCGTCGTTTCCATCGCGCCGCTCATCATCATCTGGGTCGGCTATGACCGGATCGAGATCGCAGTGCTGATCCTCGCCTGGATCGTCGCCTTCTTCCCGATCCTCTCGAATACGACGCTGGGCCTGCGCTCCACCGACCACAATCTCCGCGATCTCTTCCGCCTCTACGGAGCGAGCCGCCGGCAGGTGCTGACCGAGCTCCAGCTTCCCTCGGCGCTTCCCTACATCCTCGCCGGCATGAAGATATCGGGCGGCCTCGCGCTCATCGGTGCGGTCGTCGCCGAGTTCGTGGCGGGCTCAGGTGCAGCAACGGGTCTGGCCTGGCGGATCGTCGAAGCAGGCAACCGGCTCGACATCCCGCGCATGTTCGCCGCCCTCTTTCTGCTATCCACACTTGGGATCTGCATTTTCTTTGCGCTGACCCTGCTGGAACGGCGGCTTCTCCGGCACTGGCACGAGAGCGCGGTGCGGCGGGAAGTCTGACGGCGACCGCAGAAATCTGCGCTTTTTTGTTTTACACACTTATTTTTCGATAATTATATTGTTTTACACAACTATTGACGATCTTTTCGAAAAAACCCATCTTAGCTGGCAAATAGCTTGGCCGGTTTTCGCCAGGCGGCCTGCTCGCTTTACCCGGAAAAGGGCTGTATGACCGGGCTTATTACGTAACTCGAGGACATTCCGCATGGCGCAGCACACCCGCAAGGGCGCCCAGTTTCAGGCTCTCACGGCAAACCGGCTGAGCGACGGCATCGTCGTCTACCTCGCGGCGGACGACCGCTGGTCGGAATCGCTGCAGGACTCGGACGTCGCCGAAGGCAAGGAGGCGGCGGACGCCCTGCTCGCCCGTGCAACGCCTTCGGTCGACCGGAACGAGGTCGTGGAGCCCTATCTGTTCGAGGTATCGCGCGAAGATGGCGGCATCCGCGCCGTCAGCGTGCGCGAGACCATCCGGCAGGCGGGGCCGACCGTGCGGCGCGACCTCGGCAAGCAGGCGGAACTGGCCGGCGTTCACGACTGAGGTCAGCGGACGCCGAAACAGGTAAAGGCAAGAGTCATGTATCGCTACGATGAATTCGACCAGCAGCTCGTCAACGAGCGTGTCGCGCAATTCCGCGGACAGGTCGGCCGCCGGCTTTCCGGCGAACTCACCGAAGACGAGTTCAAGCCGCTCCGGCTGATGAACGGCGTCTATCTGCAGCTTCACGCCTATATGCTCCGCATCGCCGTTCCCTACGGCACGCTTTCCTCAAAGCAGCTTCGCATGCTCGCGCATGTCGGCCGCAAGTACGACCGCGGCTATGGCCACTTCACCACGCGCCAGAACCTGCAATTCAACTGGCCGGCGCTCAAGGACATGCCCGATCTTCTCGCCGAGCTTGCTTCCGTGGAAATGCACGCGATTCAGACCTCCGGCAATTGCATTCGCAATGTGACGTCCGATCAATATGCGGGGGCGGCGAAGAACGAAATCGAAGATCCGCGCATCGTGTCGGAAATCATCCGGCAATGGTCCACCTTCCATCCGGAATTCTCGTTCCTGCCCCGCAAGTTCAAGATCGCCGTCTCGGGTACGCCGGACGACCGCGCCGCGATCCGCGTGCACGATATCGGCATCCAGATCGTGCAGAACGGCAAGGGCGAGATCGGTTACGAAATCTATGTGGGCGGCGGGCTTGGCCGCACGCCGATGATCGGCAAGAAGATCGCCGGCTTCGTGCCGAAGGAAGACCTGCTCGCCTATCTCGAAGCGGTCATGCGCGTCTACAACATGTATGGGCGCCGCGACAACATCTACAAGGCGCGCATCAAGATCCTCGTGCATGAGATCGGTGTCGAGGAAATGACGCGCCAGGTCGAGGCGGAGTTTGCGGAACTCAGGAAGGCGGGTGCTCTGCATCTGCCGCAAGAGGAAGTCGCGCGCATCGAAGCCTATTTCAGGCCGCCTTCCCACGAAAACCTCCCGGATGACAGCGCCGAACTCAACAAGGCCGTGCTCGCCGACCGCGGCTTCGCCAACTGGGTGAAATCGAATGTCGCGCAGCACAAGGTGCCGGGCTACGCGATCGTCAACATTTCCCTCAAGCCGATCGGCGGCGTTCCGGGCGACTGCACCTCAGACCAGATGGACGCCGTCGCTGACATTGCCGAGAAGTACAGCTTCGACGAATTGCGCGTCACGCATGAGCAGAACCTGACGCTCGCGCATGTCCGCAAGAAGGACCTGCACGCCGTTTACGAACTGCTGAAGGCACACGATCTTGCGACGCCGAATATCGGCCTCATCACGGACCAGATCGCCTGCCCCGGCCTCGATTATTGCGCGCTGGCCAATGCGCGCTCGATCCCGCTCGCGCAGCAGATATCGGAGCGCTTCGCCGACATCGAACGTCAGCACGAAATCGGCGAATTGAAGATCAACACGTCGGGCTGCATCAATGCCTGCGGCCACCATCATGTCGGCCATATCGGCATTCTCGGCGTCGACAAGAAGGGCGTCGAATATTACCAGGTGACGCTGGGCGGCGCGGCGGACGAGAAAACGGCCATCGGCGATATCGTGGGACGCGCTTTCACCGAAGACGAAGTGGTGGACGCCATCGAGACCATCGTTACCACCTATATCGGCGTCCGCCAGAACGGCGAACGGTTCATCGACACCTATCGCCGCGTCGGCATCGATCCGTTCAAGGAGAGCCTCTATGAAACTCATTAGGAACGGGACGTTCGTCGAGGACGACTTCATCACCGTTGGCGACGGGGACCAGCTTCCCGATGGCGCGGCCATCGTGAGCCTGGAACGCTGGCAGGCGGAGCGCGAAACCTTGCGGGCGCGCAACGCGCCCATCGGCGTGCGCCTCCAGAGCGGGCAGGAGCCGGGCGCCATCGCGGACGATCTCGACCGGATCGATCTCGTCGCGCTCGAATTCCCCGTCTATCGCAATGGCCGGGCCTATTCCTATGCGCGGCTTCTTCGCGAACGCTACGGCTTCAAGGGTGAAGTGCGCGCCGTCGGCAACGTGCTGCGCGACCAGTTTCAGTTCATGATCCGCTGCGGCTTCGACGCGCTTGAGGTGACGGACAATATCACGCCTGAAATCTGGGCGGAGAATGCCGGCTCCTTCAGCCTCTTCTACCAGCCGTCGGCCGACGGCAAGGAAACCGTTCTCTCGCTTCGCCAGCGCCTCGCCGCGCGGGCGCAGGAGAAGGCGACGGCCTGACGTTTCGTCTCACCGGCGACAGTAAAAAAGCCCGGCCTCGAAAGAGGACCGGGCTTTTCAATACGCGAGGCAACGGACTCAACAAACAACCGCAGTGTGCGAGCGGCAGATCGCGCTATTACGCAGCGCGGAGCTTTTCGAAGGCTTCCGTGAACTTCGTGGCATAGGGGCTCACGGCCTCGCGCACGGTCGATACGGTGAGCTCGTTCAGCTCGCGGGCCGCGTCGATATTGCGCTTGAGGGTCGAACGGACATATTCGTTCTGGAGTTCCACCGCCGACTTGATGTTGCCGGACTTGATCACGGCGCGGGCGGTTTCGACGCCTTCCTCGAAATTGGTACGAGCGAGCGTCGTGATGATGCCCGAAGCAGCTTCGAACGTGCTTTTCGGGTCGATCTTGGGGGCGGCTTTCGTCGCGGTCGTCTTCGCCGTCGCCTTGGCCGTCGTGGCCTTCTTGGCGCGCGGCTTCGCTTTGGTCGTCTTGGCCTTGGGGGTCGCTTCGGTCATTTTTCCATCTCCTGTATCGCGTGGTCGCTCACCTGGATGCGAGCGTTTCCCCGC
>JACIYQ010000084.1 GCA_014359855.1 Parvibaculum sp. | reverse complement strand
GCAGGGTCTCCACCGGAAAGAAATGATCGCGGTCCCAGTCGCTCGCATGGGGCGCAAGTTCCGCCGCCGCGAAGTTCCGCGCGACATCCTGAAACGCCTGCTGCTCTTCCGTGAGCTCGAACCGCATTTCCTCGCCTCCCATGCACGTCCCTGAATGGGCGTTTGAGCAGTGATACTGGCCACCCATTACCCTGTCAACGAAGCGCCGCACCGCAGCAAAGCTTACGTTGCGGCAAAGCGCGCAAGCAGCCGGCCAGCAGCTGGATTGCACGGCCTCGCCCTTGGCGTTATGAGTTTCGCCATGACACAGCACCCCGCACCCGCACCCGCCTTTCCCGCGGCCCGCATGCGCCGAAACCGCAAGAGCGACTGGTCGCGCCGCCTCGTCGCGGAAAACGCCTTGTCGGTGAACGACCTGCTCTGGCCGCTTTTCCTGGTCGAGGGCGAGGGCAAGCGCGAACCTGTGCCCACCATGCCGGGCGTCGACCGGCTGAACGTCGACGAGGCGGTGCGCGCGGCCGCCGAAGCGGCCGCTCTCGGCATCCCGGTCATCGCCCTCTTCCCCTACACGCCGGCCGAGAAGCGCGACGCTCAAGGCTCCCTCGCCCACGATCCGAACAATCTCGTCTGCCGCGCCACCCGCGCGATCAAACAGGCGGTCCCGAATATCGGTGTCCTCTGCGACGTCGCGCTCGATCCCTACACGAGCCACGGCCATGACGGTTTGATGTCCGGCGAGGTCATCCTGAATGACGAAACGGTCGAGGCGCTCGTGAAACAGGCGCTCATCCAGGTCGAAGCGGGATGCGACATCATCGCGCCGTCCGACATGATGGACGGGCGCATCGGCGCGATCCGCGCGGGCCTCGAAGCGGCCGGGCACACGAACACGCAGATCATGTCCTACGCCGCGAAATACGCCTCTGCCTTCTACGGCCCCTTCCGCGATGCCATCGGCTCGTCGGGCGCCTTGAAGGGCGACAAGCGCACCTACCAGATGGACCCGGCGAATGGCGACGAGGCGATCCGCGAAGTCGCCCTCGACATCGCCGAGGGCGCGGACATGGTCATGGTGAAGCCGGGCCTGCCCTATCTCGACATCGTGACCCGCGTGAAGGCCGAGTTCGGCATGCCGACCTTCGCCTACCAGGTCTCCGGCGAATACTCGATGATCGCCGGCGCCATCGAGCGCGGCTGGTTCGACCGCAATCGCGTCATCCTCGAAAGCCTGACATCCTTCAAGCGCGCGGGCGCAGACGGCGTCCTCACTTATTTCGCACTCGAAGCGGCGAAGCTTCTGAAATCCGGCTGATCAACCGTCCAGCCCCGCCAGCCTGAGCGATGCTTCCCCGTGAAGCGCGGCGAGCCCCCCTGCCCGTTCCACGAGTTCGGCGAGGTCCGCCACGAGATGCTTCCGCCGCATCGCCGCCTTCCGGTCGCCGAGCTTCCCGAACATCAATTCGTAACGGCCGGGAAAATCTGCGGCGAAAGCGAGATAGGTCTCCTTGATCGCCTTCGCACTCGATACGGCTTCGATGTCATCGGCCAGCATGTCGTATCCCTCGAGGGCGACCGCCCCTAGCAACTCGTCCAGATTTGCGAAGTGCCGGTAGGGCGCGGCTTCGGAAACGCCCGCGCGGCGCGCCGCCTCCCTCATGGTCAGCGCATGCCGCCCGCGTATGTCGATCAGCGTCGCCGCCGCCTCCATCAGCCCCTGTTTCAGGTCGCCGTGATGATAGCTCGTCTTCTGTCCCCGCATCCGCGCGCGCATCGCCATCACCCCTTCGGCGTTCTCGCTTTGTCTCGATAATTTACATGTTATCGATGTTAACATTTAAGTCAACCTTAATATGAGAACGCTCCGTGAACGGACGAAATC
>JACIYQ010000083.1 GCA_014359855.1 Parvibaculum sp. | reverse complement strand
GTCCGCGCGGGCGATCACGCCATCATGCTTCGTCATCTGATCGGCACCATCGCCCGCAAGCACAACTTCCTTGCGAGCTTCATGGCGAAGCCCTTTGTCGGCCAGACGGGCAACGGCATGCACGTTCACTGCTCGGTGATGGACGAGAAGGGCAACAACATCTTCGACGATGGAACGGATGAAGGTTCGCCGAAGCTGCGCCATGCAATCGGCGGCCTGCAGGCGACGCTTGGCGACGCCATGGCTTTCTTCGCGCCGAACCTCAATTCCTATCGCCGCTTCGGTCCCAATCTCTTCGTGCCCGTGAACCGCACCTGGGGCTACAACAACCGCTCGGTCGCCTTCCGCGTTCCCAACGGTTCGTCGGATTCGCGCCGCATCGAGCATCGTGTCTCGGGCGCCGACGCCAATCCCTACCTTGTGCTGGCCGCAATTCTCGCCGGCATCCACCACGGCATCGTCAACGAGATCGATCCCGGCGACCCCGCCGAAGGCAATGCCTGCGAGGTGATGGACGAGGGCATCCCCTTCTATCTGCCAAGCGCATTGAAGCGCCTGCGCAACTCCGACGTCATGCGCGACTATCTCACCGACCGCTACGTCGACGTCTATGCCGAAACCAAAATGCTCGAATTCGACAAGTTCCAGCGGGCGATCTCGCCGCTCGAATACGATTGGTATCTCTGATACCGAACTCCCAGGGACTTAAACAAATTCGTCATGGCCCGCTTTATGCGGGCCATCCACGTCTTTCTTCGGCTTTGGCTATGCTGTGGATTGGGATTTAACGGGGTATCGAAAAGTTGAGGCTCAAGCCACCGGCAGCGTGAAACTCACCGTCGTGCCGACGCCCTCGGTGCTCTCGATGGTCAGCGTACCGCCGTGAAGTTCCACGAGCGAGCGGGACAGCGCGAGGCCGAGCCCCGTGCCCTTGTGCTTCTTCGAATGCTGGCTTTCCACCTGCTCGAAGGGGCGGCCGATCTTCGGCAGGGCGCTGGCCGGAATGCCGATGCCGGTATCCTCGACCGAAATGGTGATGAAGCGGCTGCCCGCCTGTCCCTTGAGATGGATCGTGCCGCCCGCGGGCGTGAACTTCACCGCGTTCGAGAGCAGGTTCAGCAGCACCTGCTTCACCGCGCGCTTGTCGGCATTCACAGCGGGCAACTGTGGCAATTCGTTCTCGATCGTCACTTTCGCGACGTCCGCGCGGCCGGAAACGAGCCGGAGCGACTCTTCCGTCACCTCCGCCACGTCGAGCGGCTGCGCCTCCAGCGTCATGCGCCCGGCTTCGATCTTCGACATGTCCAGAATGTCGTTGATGAGTTCGAGCAGATGCGTACCGCTCGCATGGATGTCGGTCGCATATTCCTTGTATTTCGGCGAACCGAGTTCACCGAAGAGACCGGACCCCATGATCTCCGAAAAGCCGATGATGGCGTTGAGCGGCGTGCGCAGTTCGTGGCTCATATTGGCGAGGAATTCCGACTTCGAACGGTTCGCCGCTTCCGCGCGCGTCTTCTCCGAAGCGTATTTCTCCGCGAGGTCCACAAGCTGCCGCGCCTGCTCCTGCAGTTTGCGCCGCGAGGCTTCGAGGTCGCGCACCGTCTTTTCGAGCGCCGACTTGTTGTCGGTCAGCGCCGCTTCCTGTTCCTTGATCGCCGTGATGTCGGTGCCGACATTCACATGTCCGCCCGTCTTCGTACGCCGCTCGCTGATCTGCAGCCAGCGCCCGGTCGGCAGGCGGATTTCGCTGAACGCCGTTTCCGCTTCGGCGCTTTCCGCCACCGGCCATGCATCGCCGACGCCCGCGCGCGCCATTACATCCTCGCGCGCCATGCCGGGCGCCATCGCCTCTTCGGAGAGGTTCAGGAATTCGCCGAGCTTGCTGTTCGCGGTAACGAGCCTTCCTTCCGCGTCCCACAGCACGAAGGCCTCGCCCACGCTTTCGATCGCGTCGCGCAGCCGTTCGTTTGCTTCCGACACGCGCTCTTCCGCGATCTTCTGCTCGGTAATGTCGATGGTGATGCCGACGAGCCGGTCGCCCGCCGCGCGGTTGCCGCTCCAGACCTGCCCCTTGGCATGCATCCACACCCAGCTTCCATCCGCATGGCGCAGCCGGAAGGTCGTGTCGTAGGAGCGCGAGGATCGCGTCACCGCATGCGCGATCTCGTCGATCGCATCCATGTCGTCGGGATGAGTGAACGCCTTGATCTCGTTCGGCGAAAGCCGCTTCGAAGGCTGCTTCAGCCCCACCATGTCGAACATGGCCGACGACCAGTAGACGCGGTTCTCGCTGAGATCCCAGTCCCAGATGCCGCAGCGCGCGCCCGCAAAGGCCATATCGAAGCGGTGCTGGTTCTCGACAAGCGCCGCTTCCGCCTCGAGCTTGCTCTCGCGAAGCCGCACCAGCATGTAGGCGAGAACGAGATAGCCGCCCGAAAGAAGCGATGAGAAGATCAGCGCGCGCGACATCCCGTCCTGCGCATAAAGCGCGACATTGAGCGTGGCGAGCGCCACGCCCGACACGCCGAGCGCAAGCCGCGGCAGCAAGCCGGCGGGCAGGGCGCGGCGGCGCCGGCCCGTGGCCTCGCGCCACTTCATCGCATCGTGCCTTGTCGTCGTTGCGTCGCTCATGCGCTCTTCCGTCCGCTCCGGGCCTGTCAGCATGTCCGGGATCCGCAATTCCCCGAATCACCGCCGTTAAAACGATGATTCGGCCTGCTCGCTCCCCTGTCCATAGCTGCCGTTAACTTTTTGTTAATAGATGCAAACGGGACTCACTTCGCCAGAGGCTCGCACTGGCTGGAATGCACGAAAACCGCCGGTTAACGATTCCTGACCGCCCGTCCTTAATGTCGCGTTAAGCGGCATGGTTAAGATGTGCCGCCGCGGCACAAATCGCACCGGCACGGCACAGGCCGCCCGTCAGGCGAGCGTTTTCGTCGCGATTTCGTAGACGTCGCGCGACAGGCCCTCGGTCCCCGCGATGCGCTTCAGCTCCTTCTGCATGAGCTTCCGCCGCTTCGGCTCGAATTGCCGCCAGCTCTTGAATGTGCCGAGAAGCCGCGCCGCCACCTGCGGATTGAGCCTGTCGAGTTCGAGCACCTTGTCGGCGACGAAGCGGTAGCCCGCGCCTTTCGCATCGTGGAAGTGGAGCTGGTTCATGGATGCAAAGCTCGTGATGAGCGCCCGCACCTTGTTCGGGTTCTTCATCGTGAAGGCGGGGTGCCCCGTCAGCCGCTTCACCTCGTCCAGCGTGCCGGGCAGCGACGACATCGCCTGGATCGACAGCCACTTGTCCATGACGAGGTGGTCGTCCTTCCAGCGTTCGTAGAAGGCGGCGAGCGCAGCCGCACGCTCCGGGCAGTCGATATGCGAGAGCACGGAAAGCGCCGCGATGGAATCCGTCATGTTGGATGCCGTGCGGAATTGTTCTGCGGCGAGCTTGATGCCTTCCTCGCCCGGTGCCGCCGCCAGATAGCCGAGGCAGGCATTGCGGAGCGCCCGGCGTCCTGCATCCCCGCCATCCGGATTATAGGGGCCCTTCACCTCCATCCGCGCATAGGCGGAAAGCAGCGCCTCCTTTGCATGAGCGGCGATCGAACCGCGCAGGGATTCGCGTGCCTTGTGGATCGCATCCACGTCCACATTCTCGCCGATGATCTGCGCCAGCGTCTGCTCGCTCGGCAAGAGGATGATCTGTGCCACGAAATCGGGGTCGATCTTGCGTGCGCTCAGGAGGTCCACCACCATTTCGGCAAAGGCCATGCCTTGCCGGGGCGCCGCGCCTTCCCTTGCCGCCTCGACCGTCTTGACGAGCAGCGCCGTCGCATAGCGCTGCGCCGCTTCCCAGCGGTTGAAGCTGTCGCTGTCATGCCGCATCAGGAACACGAGGTCGCGCTCCTTGAGGTTCGCGTCGAGCTTCACGGGCGCGGTAAAGCCCCGGAGCAGCGACGGCACGGGTTTCTCCGCCACATTCTTGAAACGCCAGGTGCCTTCGCGCTCCGTGAGATGCAGTACGCGCGTCTTCGCGCCCGCCTTTTCCTCGCCGTCGAGCGTGAGGGGCATGTCCTTGCCGTCCGGTCCGACAAGGCCGACCGCGACCGGAATGTGATAGGGCTCCTTCACCCGCTGCCCCGGCGTCGGCTGGCACACCTGGCTCATCTTCAGCGTATAGGTCTTGCGCGCCGCGTCGTAGCGTCCGGAAGCGAGCACTTCGGGCGTGCCCGACTGCCAGTACCAGCGCTTGAACTGCTTGAGGTCGAGCTTCGCGCCATCGGCCAGCGCGTCGAGGAAATCTTCCACCGTCGCCGCTTCGCCGTCATGCCGTTCGAAATAGAGATCCATGCCTTTGCGGAAGCGTTTCGGCCCCGCCATGGTGTGGATCATGCGGCAGAGTTCGGC
>JACIYQ010000082.1 GCA_014359855.1 Parvibaculum sp. | reverse complement strand
AAGGCAGAGTCGCGCCCAAATTTCGCCGCAAGCGGGCCGTAAGGCTGGAGAACTGTCCCGGCGGCATGAACCCGAAGGCCGAGGCCTCGCGGTCCCGAGCCACAAGAAGGAAGAATCATGAGCCGTGCTACCAGCTTTCTCGTTCTCGCCGTCGTCCTCGTGGGCGCGGTGGTGGGCGGGCTGTTTTATCTGGACCAGGCTGTGAAGCCGCAGGCCCAGACAGTGGAGAAGGTTCTCCCAAATGACCAGTTCTCGCGTTAAGCCGGCGACGCGGCTGCCAATTGCCGCCGGGTTGGCGCTTATCGCCACCCTGTCGGTTCCGGGTGCTGCGGCATTCGCCCAGGAGGCGAGTATGCTGCAGGCGCCCTCGGGCATGCAGCCCGCGCGGCCGGTCCCGCAATCGCTTGCCTCGTCACCTTCGGTAGCTGGAGAGACAGCGCCCGCGACTGCCGCCGGGCCGCAGAGCATCGTTCCGCCCGGCTATGGCGCGACCACGCCTTCGTCCGCGATGCCCGATGCCGGACCTTCGCAGTTCTTTCCCACGGGCAAGCAGGTCACCGAACCGAGCGTTCGGGTGCTGAGCTCCATCCCTGGGCAGAGCGGCACGGGCATCGAAATGGGAACGCTTTCGGGCGTCGATGCCTCCACCGCCGGTCTCTTGAGCGCCCAGCAGGGCGGCTTCGGCGCGACGATGTGGCGCGGCGCGTCGCGAGCGGATATCGACAGCTATCTCGCCCGTCTTCCCGTGCCCTCGCGCTCACCGGTCATGACCGATCTCGCCCGCCGCCTGCTTCTCACGGGCGCGCAGCCGCCCGAGGGGGCGGGAAATGCAGGCTCGCTTCTGGCGACGCGGCTCGATCTTCTGATTGCGGCCGGACATACGCAGGCGGCGCTCGAACTCGCGCAGGCAGCGGGCAGGGACAGGCCGCCGGGCGTTGCGGCAGGGCTTGCCCGCGCCGCGCTCGCGCAGGACAACGAGCGACTCGCTTGCGATGCGCTCAAGGACATTCCGCCTGGCAACGATCCCGCCCATGACGCGATGGCCGCCTTCGCGGTCAAACTCAGCACTTATTGCCAGATCGCTGCGGGCAACCGCGAGATTGCGAGCCTCACGCTCGATCTCGCGCGCGAGGAGGGGCTCGACGATCCGCTCTTCTATTCTCTTGCAAGCGAGGCGGCGGCAGGCATCGTCCTGCGTGCACCGGAACCGAATGAGCTCGGCATCGTCGACGCCGCCTTCTACCGGCTTGCGAAGCGGGATCTGCCAGGTAATGCCGCCGTGCTTGCCGCGCCGGCTCTTCTGCCCTCGCTTCTCGACGATCCTTCGATATCGGACGAAAGCAAGGTCGAGGCGGCGGAGCGGGCGGCGGCCTACGGTCTCATCGACGGGCGCGATCTTGCCGCCTTCTACAAGAAGCCGAGTTTCACGCCGCAGCAGATGGCGGGGCTTTTCACCTCCGATATCCCCGAAACGTCGCCCCTTCGCCGCGCCATGATCTATCAGGCGATCGGTTCGGCGGTTGCGGCGGACGAGCGGATCCAGCTCTTCAAGCTTGCCTTCGCGACGGCGGAATCCGCCGGGCTCTACTATCCGACGGTGGAAGCACTATATCCTGAGCTACAGGCGATGGAACCGAACGAAGCGCTCCGTCCTCTTGCACCGGCTGCGACACGTGCCTTCATCGCGATCGGCGAGCAGACGAAGGCGCAGAACTGGTTCGCCCTGATGACATCCGGCGGCCAGATGCTTGGCCGCGATGCGCGGGAATTGTCGGGTCTCATGCGCGTCGCCGGCGGATCGCCGGGCGCTTTCGACGGCAAGCAACTCTCGGCCGAGATCGTTGCCGATCTCCGGTCAGGCGTTAAGGCAACGCAGTTCTATGCCGCGAGCGAGGCGATGCTGCTCGATGCGCTGGGGTTCCAGCTTGACCCGGCCGTATGGGACGCGTTGCTCGATGCGCGCGGGGCGTTGACGGGAAAGGTTCCGGCCGAGGCCCTGCTCAATCAGTTGCAGGCGGCGGGAGCAAGAAATGCGTTAGGCGAAACCGTCCTGCTGGCGCTTGAAGCGATCGGGCAGACGGGCCCCGGTTCCGTTCATCCGCGTGGTGTAGCGCAGGCGGTGTCGAGCCTTCGGGCAGTCGGTCTTGAAAGCGAGGCGCGACGCCTCGCACTGGAAGCGCTGATGGCAAGAAGCGGTGCCGGGCGCGGTTGAGTAAAGGGTGAGTTACATGCCGAAAGAGTCTCAGGAGCGCGGACAACATCTCGAGGCATTTCTCGAAATGCTGAGTGCGGAGCGCGGCGCGGCCCGCAACACGCTCGATGCCTATGAACGCGACCTGAAAGACTTTACCGGCTTTCTTGCCGCGCGCGGCAAACCGGTGACAAGCGCCACCGCCAAGGACATCCGCGACTATCTCGAAGGACTTTCGGAGCAGGGCCTTTCCGCTTCCACCGCCGCGCGCCGCCTCTCCGCCATTCGCCAGTTCCACGGCTTTCTGTTTGCCGATGGTGTTCGCTCCGACGACCCATGCGGATCGATCGAGGGTCCGCGTCGTGCGCGCCCCTTGCCGAAGACGCTGACCGTCGAGGAAGTCGATGCGCTCCTCTCCGCCGCGCAACGCGCGGAAGACGGGCGCACGCAGGAAGAAGCGGTGCTTGCCTACAAGCGCGCGCGGCTCGTTTGCCTGATGGAAGTTCTTTATGCCACGGGCCTTCGCGTTTCCGAGCTCGTCGGTTTGCCGCTTTCGGCGGTGCGGGGCGATGAGCGCTTCCTGGCCGTCAGCGGCAAGGGTGGGCGCGAGCGTCTGGTGCCGCTGTCGGAAACGGCGCGCGCGGCCATCGATGCCTATCTGCCGCTTCGGTCCATGCGCCTCGGCGACCAGGTTTCTCCCTGGCTCTTCCCGTCACGCGGAAGGCAAGGCCATCTCACACGGCACCGTTTCGCCCAGTTGCTGAAGGACCTTTCAGTCGCTGCCGGTCTAGACCAGTCGCGCGTCTCGCCGCACACGCTGCGCCATGCTTTCGCCAGTCACCTGCTTGCGAACGGTGCGGATCTGAGAGCCGTGCAGCAGATGCTCGGCCACGCCGATATCTCGACGACGCAGATCTACACCCATGTGCTCGACGAGCGGCTGAAGGAACTGGTGCAGACGCACCACCCGCTCGCCAGGAAGGGCAAGGCGTCCTAGCGCGGTTCGATGCGCGTCAGCTTGTCCCGCATGAAGATCGCGCATGACGTCGGCGCTTTCGTCTGGCGGCGAGTTCTGGCATGGGGCCTCCGGGTTCGGGGTGCGTGTTTTCACAGTCCCGGACGATCCGGACGCCCTGATTGTGACAGGAGGCCTGTGAGGCGCAGGAATCCGCCATTTACCTTCGGCTCCAGCGCCGGTTGACAAGGGCGCGGGGGCGGGCCAGTGTGCCGCGCACTTGCAAAAAGCGGGTCCCTGAACGGGGCCACTCGCCGGTTCCGCATAAGCGGCCGGA
>JACIYQ010000081.1 GCA_014359855.1 Parvibaculum sp. | reverse complement strand
ACGATGGTGGACACATGGGTCACCGTCGGCTCCTGCGCGCAGATCGGGAAGAACTGCCACCTGTCGGGCGGCGTCGGCATTGGCGGCGTGCTCGAACCCCTGCAGGCGAACCCGGTCATCATCGAGGACAACTGCTTCATCGGCGCGCGCTCGGAAGTGGTCGAAGGCGTGATCGTGGGTGAAGGCGCGGTGCTCTCCATGGGCGTCTTCATCTCGGCCTCGACCAAGATCATCGACCGGGCGACGGGCGAGATCCATATCGGCAAGGTGCCGCCCTATGCGGTGGTCGTGCCGGGATCGCTGCCGGGCAAGCCGAACCCGGACGGCGCGCCTTCCCCCAGCCTTTATTGCTGCGTGATCGTGAAAACGGTGGACGCGCAGACCCGCGCCAAGACGGCGATCAACGAGCTGCTGCGGGACTGACCTCCGTCATTTGACGAGTTCGGGGGCGCGGGGTACCAAGTTGCCCATGAACGCGCCCGCCTCACCCGCCTCGCCTTACGATCCGCTTGAGATCGCCAGGGAACTCATCCGCTGTCCGAGCGTGACGCCGGAGGATGCGGGGGCGCTTGCCATGCTCGAAAATTGGCTGAAGCCGCTCGGCTTCACCTGCGAGCGGATGCGCTTTTCCGACGACGGCACACCGGACATCGACAATCTCTATGCGCGCTTCGGGACCGGCGCCCCGCATTTCTGCTTCGCCGGGCACACGGATGTCGTGCCGGTAGGCGATGAAGCGGCCTGGACCGCCGATCCCTTCGGCGCGGAAGTGCGGCAGGGCCGGCTCTACGGGCGGGGCGCGGCCGACATGAAGAGCGCGGTGGCGAGCTTCGTCGCGGCGGCGCAGCGGCTGGTGGCGGAGGGCTTTCAGGGTTCGATCAGCCTCCTCATCACCGGCGACGAGGAAGGCCCCGGCGTCAACGGCACGGCGAAGATGCTCGAACGGCTCGCAAGCCGGGGCGAGAAGATCGACCATTGCCTTGTCGGCGAGCCGACTTGCGTCAACAAGCTCGGCGACATGGTGAAGGTCGGGCGGCGCGGCAGCATCAATGGCTGGCTCACCGTCTACGGCACGCAAGGCCATGTCGCCTATCCGCATCTCGCCGACAATCCGCTGCCGCGGCTGCTCGAAATGCTGCGACGGCTCGATGCGCAGGTGCTGGACGAGGGCACGGACCACTTCCAGCCCTCGAACCTCGAAATCACGACGGTCGATGTCGGCAACACCGCGACGAACGTCATTCCGGGCGTCGCGCGCGCCGTCGTCAACATCCGCTTCAACGACCGGCACACAGGCGCGGGGCTCGACCTCTGGATGCGCAAGATACTCGACGCGGTGACGCAGGAAATGGGCGGGCGCTACGAGTTCACGACGAAGATTTCGGGCGAAGCCTTCATGACGGAGCCGGGGGATTTCTCGGCGCTCGTTGCGGGCGCCATCGAGAAGGTGACGGGGATCGCGCCGGAGCTTTCGACCACCGGCGGCACATCGGACGCGCGCTTCATCCGCGCTTACGCACCCGTGATCGAATTCGGCCTGCCCAATGCGACCATGCACAAGGCGGACGAGAATGCGGGCGTCGACGATATCAGCCGCCTCGCCGACATCTACGAAGCCATATTGCGCGGCTATTTCGCCGGACGGGCCTCTTGAACGCAGCCGACATCACCAACGGGTTGACCGGCGCCTGGCGCCTCGCCATGAGGGATACTCGCGCGCAGGCGTGCTTCGAGCTGAGCACCGACGGCGCGATCAGAAGCTTCACCGCACTGCTCCTCGCGCTGCCCATCGTCTTTTTCACCGCGACGCTTTCCTGGCGCTTCGCGCGCGAAGCCTTCGACATCGGCGGCGACATTTCCTTCGGCCTCTTCATCACCACCGAGATATTGAGCACCGTTCTTTACTGGGCGCTCTTCCTCGCGGCGATGGCGCGCATCGCGCGGGCGCTGAAGCTGCAATCTTCCTATACGGCCTATCTCATCACCTATAACTGGGGCACGCTGTTCACGACCATCGTCTTCGCGCTGCCGCTCGTTCCGCATAC
>JACIYQ010000080.1 GCA_014359855.1 Parvibaculum sp. | reverse complement strand
ACAGGGTCTCTGACCGGCTCGTGCCGGCCCGCTCACTCGATGTAACTCGCGATCGTCTCGGCCATTTTGTCCGGCGGCGTCTGCGGCGGGAAGAGCTTGAGGTACTCGCCGTCCGGCCCCATCAGGAAGACGATGGAGGAATGATCCATCGTGTAGTCCGTCGAGCTCTCGTCCTCCGCCTTGCGATAGAAGACATGATAGGCCTTGGCGATGCTGGCGATCTGCTCTGGCGTTCCCGTCAGCCCCATGAGACGCGGATGGAAGAGCGTCACGTAGCGCGCTATCACCTCCGGCGTATCGCGCTCGGGATCGATGGTGACGAAGAGCGGCTGTACCTTCTCCGCCTTCTCGCCGAGCTGGTCGAGTGCCGCCGACATGATGCCCAGTTCCGTCGGGCAGACGTCGGGGCAGAAGGTGAAGCCGAAATAGATCAGCATGTAGCGGCCGCGGAAGGTCTCGTCCGTCACCGTCTCGCCCGCATCGTTGACGAGGGTGAAGGGGCCGCCGACCTGCGCCTTGCCCGACGAGGAGACCGCGCCCGGCCCGCCGCTCCCGCCGGCCATGAATTCGGACAGCCAGAGCCCGGCCGCAATGGCGATCAGCACGCCGATGACGAGAGCGATCTTGCCGTTGCGCGTCATGTTTTTCTCCTTGTTTCCGCAGGGTTCCGTCCCTGCTCCAGCCAACCGCCTTCGAAAACGGACGCGGAGGCCGTCCTTGGTCTATACTGCCCGGAACTCGGGGTTACCGGCTTGCAATCCGCAACCCTCCGTCTGTCTACCGTCAAAAGAGCTTTGAGAAAATGCTTCGATCAAGCGACCGGCTGCGCGGCGACACTATGACACGCAAATCGCTTCGCGCGGCACCCCTCGCGGTGCTGGCCCTGCTCGCCGGCACGGTCTTTTCCGGCATTTCGCCCGCCGCGGCGATCCAGCCGGGCGGTCCCATGAATTACATCGTCGACAACGACACGGTTCAGGCCGCTCGTACGGGCGACAACGAGACCCTGAAGGTGGGCCTCGTGAAAGGCGTTTCGCCGAACGAAAGCGGCCGCGACAGGATTCCGATGCTGCTGCTCGCCGTCGGCAATGGCCATTTTTCGACGGTGAAACTTCTGCTCGAATACAAGGCCGACCCCAATCGCCGCGCGCCCGACGGCACGACCGCGCTTTCGATGGCGGCGCTTTCGGGCCGCGCCGATATCGCCGCTGCCTTGCTCGAAGCGGGCGCCGACCCCAACAAGTCAGGCGCGAACCGCGAGGTTCCCCTTCTCATCGCGACACGGGCCAACAATGCTGGCGTCGTCGAGGTCCTTCTTCAGTACGATGTGGACCTCAGCGAGACCGACTTCACCGGCCGGTCCGCCCTCGATCTCGCCGAAGAGAACCATCTGCGCGAAATTGCCGGTCTGCTGCGCAATGCGGGAATGCAATAGCGGTTCCGCAAGGCGTCTCTTGCTGTCGTGCCAATTCATCCTATCTCTAGGACATCGACATTCGTGCCCAGGGTGTAATGACAAAGAGACGCGCATCATCGAAACGGGACAGCCAGGTTGCCGGCACCACGGCCTCCGGCGACGAGGCGCAGGACGAAACCCGTCCCTGGCATCACATGCCGGACGGCACGTTCCGCAACCCGCAGGGCTGCGCGAGCCGGGGCCAGGGCCGCATGAAGCATGCAGGCCCCTTCTTCCTCGAAATGCTCAGGATGGGCGCGCGCAAGGTGGAGGTGCCCGAAGGTCATGTCGTGCCGCGCCCGCAGGCGGTGCGCGATCTTCACGAGCACGCGGCGCAAGACGACGACTTCATCACCTGGCTCGGTCACGCCTCCTTCCTCATCCGCATCGGCGGCCTCACCGTCCTGACAGATCCCTATCTCACGACCTTTGCCGGTCCAGCCGGTCTCGGCCCCCGCCGCTACGTGAAGTCGGGCGTTCCGATCCCGGCGCTGCCGCCGGTCGATCTTCTGGTCGTGAGCCACAATCATTACGACCATCTCGACGAACGGGCGCTCGCGCGCCTGCCCAACAAGCATCGCATGACGGTGGTGGTGCCGCTTCGTCTCGCGCGCTTCTTCCGCGAGCGCGGCTTTGCGAACGTGATCGAACTCGACTGGCATGAGCGGCACGAGATCGGAGGCGTTTCCATCACGGCGCTGCCCGTCGTGCACTGGTCGCGCCGCTCCGGTTTCGACACCAACCGCACGCTCTGGGCGGGCTTCGCGCTCAAGAGCGCCAATCACCATCTCTTCTTCGGCGGCGATAGCGGCTATGGGCCGGTCTTTCGCGAACTCGGCGAGGCTTACGGGCCCTTCGACACGGCGCTTCTCGGCATCGGCGCCTATGAGCCGCGCGAGATGATGAAGGCCTCCCACGCAACGCCCGAAGAGGCGGTGCAGATGGGCCGCGACCTCAAGGCGCGCCGCCTCGTCGGCATGCATTGGGGCACGGTGCTCCTCACCGTGGAACCGCCCTTCGAGCCGCCCGAGCGCTTTTTGAAGGCCGCGGAGGCGGAAGGCTACGCACCCGAAAACACCTGGATCATGCGCATTGGCGAGACCCGCAAACTGGCGGGCGTCTGGCCGTCGAACGCCTGACGGAACCTTGATCGAAATCATGACGGCAGGCGCGTGAGGCACTAAACTCCGCTCCGGATTGAGGCGGAGACGATCGATGACCATGAGCGACGACCGGGTGGCCATGCACTGGCTGCGCCGGAATTTCCTGGCGGGCCGCATGCCGGGCGACCAGAGCGGGCAAGTGCGCCTGCAGACGCTGGTGATCCTGCGCTGGATGGCGATTGCCGGCCAGCTCGCCGCCGTGCTTCTCGTCCATTTCGGCCTCGGCTTTCCGTTGCCGCTCGGTCTCTGCCTCGCGGTGATCGCGGCGTCCGCCTGGCTCAACGTCTTCCTCACGCTGCGCTACCGCTCGGCGACGCGACTTCCCGACTGGCAGGCAGCCGTCTATCTCGCGATCGACCTCGCCCAGCTCGCGGTGCTGATCTTTCTCACCGGCGGCCTCGAAAATCCCTTCGCGCTTCTTTTCATGGCGCCGGTGACGATCTCGGCGGCGACGCTCTCGCTGGCGAGCACCGCCCTCCTGCTGCTGCAGGCCTTCACCTATGTGACCCTGCTGGCATGGTTTCACATGCCGTTGCCCTGGCGGCCCGGCGAAACGCCCCAACTCCCCGAACTCTATGTGACGGGCCACTGGCTTGCTCTTCTGCTCGGCCTCGGCTTCATGGCCGCCTATGCATGGCGCGTGTCGCAGGAATCGCGGCGCATGTCGGCGGCGCTGGCGGCGACGCAACTCGTGCTAGCCCGCGCGCAACGCCTTTCCGCACTCGACGGCCTTGCCGCCGCCGCCGCTCATGAACTCGGCACGCCGCTCGGCACCATCTCGCTTGTCTCGAAGGAGTTGATGCGAGGAAAGATGAGCGAGCAGGAAATGAAGGAAGACCTGGCCCTGCTCAACAGCCAGGCCGAGCGCTGCAAGGACATTCTCTCGCGCCTCTCGAAAAGGCCGGACGGCACAGACGCGATCTATTCGCGCCTGCCGCTTCACGCGCTGCTCGATGAGGTGGTGGCCCCGCATCGCGACATGGATGTCGCCTTCCTCATCGAAGTGGTGGCCGACGACGGGGAAGCGAGCGAACCCGAGATCTGGCGGCGCCCCGAAATGCTCTATGGCCTGGGCAATTTCATAGAAAACGCCGCCGACTTCGCCCTCGAGGAGGTTCACCTCGCCGCTCACTACGATCGCCACCACGTCACCGTCATCATCACCGACGACGGGCCGGGCTTTGCGCCGGACGTGCTTGAAAAGCTCGGCGAGCCCTATGTGACGACGCGGCCGCGCAGCAAGCGTGCAAGCTCGGACCCCGAGAGCGGGCATGAGGGTATGGGCCTCGGCTTCTTCATCGGCAAGACATTGCTCGAACGGACAGGCGCGACGGTCGAGATCGGCAACCGCACCGATGGCAGGGCGGGGGCGCGGCTTTCCATGCGCTGGCCGCGCCGCGCCATCGAGGCCGAGCCCGCCTTTCCCGCCTTGGCCGAATAATCGAGACGCAGACCGTTTTCCAGGCAAGTGGAAACACCTGCCGGTTCGGAAAACGGTCAAAACTGTAAGCGACGAGCAGATTTCCATGATCCGTTGGAATCGCATCGCGTTTCCAACGGATCATGATCTGCTCTAGCTTGGCTTTAGAACCCCCTTCGGCCTAAACTCCCGCAAATCCGAGGAGACTGGACCACGTGACCAAGACAGAAGATGCCTCCGGGGCCGAAATCCCCGTCATACCCGAAGACCGCACGCTCCTGCTTGTGGACGACGACGTGCCGTTCCTGACGCGGCTCGCCCGTGCGATGGAGGGCCGCGGCTTCGAGGTGACGACGGCAAATACCGTGAAGGACGGCAAGGAGCTTGCCCGCGCGAAGAAGCCGGGCTTTGCCGTGGTCGACATGCGGCTTGAGGACGGCAATGGCCTCGACGTCGTGGCGACGCTCGAGGAGGTGCGGCCTGACGCGCGCATCGTCGTGCTGACGGGCTATGGCAACATCGCCACTGCGGTGACGGCGGTGAAGCTCGGTGCGGTCGACTATCTGGCAAAACCGTCCGACGCCGATGCGATCGAGGCAGCGCTTCTCGCGACCGGCGGCGACAAGGCCGACCCGCCGGAAAACCCGATGTCGGCGGACCGCGTGCGCTGGGAACACATTCAGCGCGTCTACGAACTCTGCGACCGCAACGTCTCGGAAACCGCGCGCCGTCTCAATATGCACCGCCGCACGCTGCAGCGCATCCTCGCCAAGCGCGCGCCGAAGTAGAAGCAGCCTCAGGCTGCCCGGATTGCCTTGATCGACGAAAGTTCTTTCTTGCCGATCTGGTCGCGCGCCGTTTCCAGGTCGTAACGGGCTTGCAGGTTGAGCCAGAATTCTGCCGACGCCCCGAAAGCCTTTTCAAGCCGAAGAGCGGTATCGGGCGAAATGTCGCGCCGTCCTCCGACGATGGAACTGATGCGGTTCGCCGGGACGCCAAGCTTCTGCGCCAGCGCATTTGCGCTGAGCCCGAGCGGCTTCATGAAATCTTCCGCCAGCACTTCGCCGGGGTGAACAGATGGAGCTTTGCTCTTGCGCGCCACGATAAACATCCGCCCACGGAATAGTTTTGGCCTACTTCTTGACGGTTTGCTTATAGTTCTGTGCCGGATTTGACTTCATGGCCTTGTCGGAAACGAATTTTCCCGTCTTGGCACTCTTGTTGACCGTCTTTGTGCCCGAACCAGCTTTCTTGCCCGCCATTTCTCTCTCCTTGCGTTAGCAGGAATCGTCAAAACGCAGATAAGAACATAGTGGGAACATCGCGAATTGAGTCAACACAAATCGTCATGGCCCGGCTTGTCCGGGCCATCCACGTCTTAAGCTGCCATTGAGCTTGCCTGAAAGACGTGGACGGCCCGAATGAATCGGGCCGTGACGGCGTTGGACATGGTCTCTTGTTTGCCCTCACTCCGGTTCCAGAAAGCGGTGCACACGTCGCGCCGAGACGCGGGCGGCGTGGAGCGTGAGCTTCTTGCGCCGCGCCGGTGCGAGCGGCGTGACGGGCCCCTCCCGCAGGATTTCCGCGCCGTAGCGGTCGGCGACGACAAGGCCGGCAGTCTCGGGGATGATCTCGCGCGGAAACTCGGGCGGCACGGCGAAATAGAAGCGGTCGCAGAAATCGAGATACTCTTCCCACTTCGCATCCGTCCGGTAGTCGATAAGGCTCGACTTGATTTCGAGCACGGCGATCTCGCCCTTCGGCCCGAGCGCGAGAATATCGACGCGCCGCCCCGTCGCAAGCGTCAGTTCGGTGATGGGTGCATAGCCCATCTGGGCAAGAAGGCGGCAGACGCCGCGCTGCACGCTTGCCGCCGTCGCCGACTGCCGCCCGTCGAAAAGACGGAACTCGTCCATCTCCATGCCGGGCAGGTCTGGAAGATCGTCTTTCGCCATTCCGAAACCTAAGCTTCTATTCCCGCCTGGCGCAACGCCTCGTCGAGAAAGCTCACGCGGCGCATTCCCTCGCGCGGGTGGCCGCTATTGCTGCCGATGGCAAGCGAGCAGG
>JACIYQ010000008.1 GCA_014359855.1 Parvibaculum sp. | reverse complement strand
GGATCGCGCTCGCGCTCAACAACTGGCTGCACGAAATCCGCCGCTTCTTCGGCCTGTCCTACTGGTCGCTCTCGGCCTACCTGAAAAACCGGGTGAAGAACGCGGTCGAATATATTTCGAGCTACGAACAGGCCGTCGCCCGCGAAGCGCGAGAACGCGGCGTGGACGGCGTGATCTGCGGCCATATCCACCATGCGGAAATCCGCGACTTCGACGGCGTGCTCTACTGCAACGACGGCGACTGGGTGGAAAGCTGCACGTCGCTCTCCGAGGACGAAACGGGCGCGCTCACCCTCATCACCTGGCAGACCTTCTCCTGGGACACCGAACTCGCGAATGGCGAGACGGAGCCCGCGGACGAAGAGGACATGCCCCAAACGGTGCCAACGGCTGCCTGACATGCCCCATACAACGGAACCTCTTCTCTCCACGCCCCGCAAGAAGCGCCGCGTGGCAAGGCTTCTCGGCCGCCTGCGCGGGCGCCCGCTGCCGCGCGATGTCGGCCGCTTCTGCGAGACGCTGCGCATCGTCATCGTGTCCGACGCCGCGCCGCCGCAGGTGAACGGCGTGGTGCGCACGCTGCAGCAGCTCACGCAGAACCTGACCTCGCTCGGCCATGAGGTGACCTTCATCACGCCCGAGCTTTTCGCCACCGTGCCGATGCCGAGCTATCCGGAAATCAGGCTCGCGCTCCTTCCCGGCCGCAAGGTCGCGCGGCTGATCAAGGAAGCGAACCCGAACGCGATCCACATTGCGACGGAAGGGCCGCTGGGCATGGCGGCCCGCCGTTTCTGCATTCGCAAAGGCATTCCCTTTTCCACATCGTTCCACACGCGCTTCGCCGAATATCTCAACGCACGCACCGGCATTCCGCTCTCATGGGGCTATGCGTTTCTCCGGCGCTTCCATGCGAAATCGGCGGCGCTGATGGTGGCGACGCCTTCGCTGCAAGCGGAACTGCGGACACGCGGTTTCGGCGAGCCGGTGATCTGGTCGCGCGGCGTCGACACGGAACTCTACAAGCCCCGGCCCGATCTCGCGGACCAGCACCCGATGGGGCTCGCGCGCCCGGTCTGGCTCAATGTCGGGCGCGTGGCGGTCGAAAAGAATATCGAGGCCTTCCTCGAACTCGATCTGCCGGGCACCAAGATGGTGGTGGGCGACGGACCGCGCCTCGACTACCTGAAGAAGAAGTTTCCCGAGACGCATTTCGCCGGGCCGCTCTTCGGCGAAGAACTGGCGGAAGCCTATGCGGCGGCGGATGTCTTCGTGTTTCCGAGCAGGACCGACACGTTCGGCCTCGTGCTGATCGAGGCGATGGCGGCGGGAACGCCGGTCGCGGGCTATCCCGTGCAGGGACCGGGCGACGTGCTCGCCTTCACAGCCGATGGCGCGAAGGCCGGCGCGCTCAACGAAGACCTGAAGACCGCCTGCATGGCGGCACTGCGCCTCGACCGCAAGGATGCCCGTGCCTATGCGATGATTTTCGCCTGGGACGCCTGCGCGAAACAGTTCATTTCGAACCTCGCGCTGGAGGAGATGCCGGTGGAGGAAGAGGTGGCGGCGTCGAGAGAAGCCGTGGCGACGGCGTAAGACCTCGCCCCCGCCCCAAACGGGCTTCGCCCGTTTGACCCTCCCCGAGGGGGGAATAGTATAGATGACGTACCAGACCCCCGAATCAGCAACGTCTGAAATCAGTTGGGGTGTGTTCGAGCCTCTCGCTCGCGAAGCTATATGGACGTCAATAAAAGTTTGGTGCGACCCAGACGATTTTCCGCTGTCCGAGCAAAAGCATCTTTTGGAGGCGGCTATTTCCGATTTGCGAGATGCGTTTGATAAAAGTCGATCAGGCGCAAGTGTACTGAGCTAAGGCCGCCTGCATACAGCCTGAGCGATTCGAGGGTCGTCCGTTTTGGGTCGCGCAATCCAGCGGCTACCATATATTTATTTTGCTGAACGGACATTTCGAGGTGGGGAGGTTTTTCGACCCCCTGCTTTGGGAGAAAAAGATCGACGCCAACATCATTATGGCTGACAAGGTTGCGAGCGCCGTCCGGGCCACATAAGCGCTGTACCTCTTCTATAATTTCGTCCCACATTTTTTTCGTTGTACCACTCACAATGCGTCTTACGGCAGCATCCGCTAATTCGCGTTTGCGTTGGAACTTAACGTTTTTGTAAAATTCTTTGATCGCAGCGTTTTCATCCAAGGGGCTGGCGCTGCGGAAACAATGGAACAAATAGTATTCGATTCCGGCCGATGTGCTTACGCACAGTCCAATGTAGGCGTAGAATCTGCTTGTTTCATTTTCGATTTCATCGAGCTTGCCAAGGATGCCAAACGTCCACATGGGTAAAGACCCCGCCGAAGATCAACCAGGAAATGACGGCGACGAAATATTGCGCCGCCTACTGAAGACTCCGCCGCAACCGAAAGAGGCGGAGAAGAAGGGCGGCGTGTCTAAACAGAAGCCGTCTGAAAAGCCTGAGAAGTGACCCCCTATTGGATTGTTGCATTGGCCGGGGTTGATTCTGCCTGCTGCCGTTGCTTCTCGATGAAGTCGAGCAGCCCCCTCGCGAAGCCTTCAGCTGCCGCAATTGGCATTACAAGCCGCCCAATGACGACCCGATTGATCGGGCCCGGGCTGCTGGAATGATCGACCCTCGCTGATTCAAAGGTGATTTTTATGTTTCCACTAAAGTGGAAGAAACCAGTGACGCTGTCGGAGAACAAATCCGGAGCGTGCGGATTGTCGATGAACGTCGGACCAGTATCCATGGCTAATGCCTCCCCGTTGCCATTGAAGGTGTACGTAGCTGAAACCTTAAGCGACGAATGGAGGCTTATCGAGTCTTCTTCCACCTCTTGAAATGAGCCTTACGCTGCTTGGCCGTAATGGGGTCCGTCAGTCCGCCGATAGGTGAGGCGCTTGCCTCTGATGTCTTCAAGGATCGCTTGGGCGCGCATGGTGTCATTGACGCCAAGGGCTTCGCGCTCGTTATAGCGGAAGTCAGATTCGGCAAGGTAGCGCTTCAAGTGCTGCTGCGAAACGTGATGGAACGTGCCGTTGATGCCGCGCTTGAGAACCGAGAAATAACCCTCGACCGTGTTTGTGTGGGCATCGCCGCGCACATACTCACCCGCGCCGTGATTGACCGTTTCATGGGCGAAGTCGCGCTTCATGTGGCGGTACTGGCCCGCGTCGTCGGTCATAAGGAACGTCTTGGCGTCCAGTTGAGCAACGAGGATCGGGCGCAGCGTCTTGGCTGTGACGCTCGGCACATGATGCGAGCGGACGCGGCCTTCGCGCTCCACTAGAGAGAACACGATTTCCTTGCCCATGCCGCCAATGTTCTTGCTGTTGCGCTTGGAGCGGTGCTTGTTGGTTTCCTTGCCGCCGATATAGGTCTCGTCGGCCTCAACGAATTTGCCTTCGCCACCCATAGGGCCGGAAGGCTTGTCGTCGCGCATGGCTTCGCGGATACGGTGAGCCATGAACCATGCGGACTTGTAGGTAATGCCCAACATACGGTGAAGCTGATGGGCGCTGATGCCCTTCTTGCTCGCCGCCATGAGGTGAGACGCCAGAACCCACTTGTTGAGTGGGATTTTGGAGCGCTCAAAGACGGTGCCGACAGTCACGGTGAAGGGCTTGCGGCATTCCTTGCACTTGTAGACACCGGGACGGGTGGATTTGCCCTCCAGCTTGGTAATGCGGGCCTTATCGCAATTGCCACAGTGAGGGCAACCCGGACCATCCGGCCATTGAATAGACTCCAGATGCTCGCGGGCCTTGTTGGCGTCGAGATAGATGGGGTTCGTGAGTTCGAGCATTTGGCGTGCCTCCGTTGACCCTATTAATATGGGGACGGACGGTTGGTACGTCAAGTATATTATTCTCCCCGAGGGGAGGGTGGGCGGAAAGGCTCTGCCTTTTGTTCAATCCATGCCCGTCGTGAGCCCGTCCATGCTCACCATGTTCTTTTCGCGCCAGTACTCCGCGATGCCGTCCTCGCCTTTCGCTTCCGCCCAGCGGACAAGCGAGGGGCGCTCCTCCTTGTAGTCGTGGAGCGGCACGCCGAAGCCGCAGGAGGTCTGCACGAGGTCGATCTCCTGGATGACGATCTGGCGCGCGCCGGCGGGCTCCTTTCCCTCGAAGGCGCAGAACATGATGGTGAGGCGGCCATCGGCGAGCATATGCGCCGCCGTCTCGTTGCCGCTGCCGGTGAGATTGAGGAAGACGGCTTCATTGTCGCCGGTGATGCGAAACCCGCCGAGCCCCTTGGGCGAAAGGTTGATCCGGCTGTCCGCCGTCGCCGAGGCCGTGAAGAAGATGTGCTGGCGCCCGATGAAATCCTTCAACTCGGGCGTGAGCGCCGGAAACTGCTTCGCCATGCTCTTCTCCCTTTCTCAGTCGCCCTCGACAAGCGCGCGGGAATTCGTGTCGGGGATGGTGGAATAACAGGCAAGCGCCGCGACGAGCACGAGCGCCAGCGCGCCGAAGGTCGTGCGGTAGCCGAGTTCCGGCGCGACGCCTGCGCGGCTCAACTGGCCGATCAGCGCGCCGGTGAGGCCCTGCAGCACGAAGACGCCCGCCATGTTGCCGAAATTGAGCAGCGTGATGCCGCGCCCCGCCAGCCTGTCCGGAAAGATGAGACGGCCATGCGCCAGCAGCAGCGGCGTGTAGCCCGCATTGAGACCGAAAATCACGAAAAGCAAAGTGACGAGCCAGAGCGGCGGCGCGTCCAGAATGCCGAGCAGGGCGAGGATCGAGGCCGACAGCGCGGCGCCCGCCACGATCGGCTTCTTGATGCTGCCGAAGACGCGCTCGCCATAGCCCCAGACGAGAAGGCCGACGATCTGGCCGCCCGTGATGCCGAGAAGGACATTGCCGCGCGCCGTGAGATCGAGCCCGTGAACATGGGCGAGATAGGGCGAGGCCCAGAGCGTCTGCACGGCGGCGAAGGAGGCATATCCGCAAGAGATCATGACGAAGAGCGGCCAGACGCTGCGCTTGCGCATGACTTCGAGAATGCCGCCAAGGCTCTGCGTCAGTGTCTCGGTGGAACGGTGCGGGCGCGCATGGCCGGGCGGCACGTCGCGCGCAATGAGCCCCATGGCGATGGCAAGCACCAGCGTGACGAGGCCCGCGCCGACGAAGCTCGCCCGCCAGCCCGCGAGTTCCGTCGCAAAGGCGAGTGGCGCCGTCGCCATCAGCGCGCCGACCGTGCCGATGGAAATCTGCAGGCCCGACAGCATGGCGAAGCGGTCCGCCGGGAACCAGCGGCGATAGATCATGAGCGGGCCCATGAGCATGGACGAACAGCCGAGCCCCATGAGCACGCGGGCAAGCGTGAGCCCCGCCTCGCTCCTTGCCGCGGCGAAGACGAAGCAGCCGAGAATGGCGACGCCGACCGACCCGATCATGGTGATCCGCGCGCCATAGCGGTCGAGCAGGATGCCGACCGGGATCTGCGCCACGGCGAAGGAGAGGAAGAAGGCGCCCGACAGGATGCCGAGCCCTTCGGGCTGAAGGCCGAGATCGGCGGCGAGATTGGGCGCGATGACGCCGGTCGACGAGCGCAGGAACTGGCTCACTGTGTAGACGAGGCACAGAATGCCGACGAGCGAGACGACATAAAGGCGGGAAGCGGGCTTGCGAGCGTCGGACATGGCCGGGATTAAGAGGGAATCCGGCCGTTTCCGCCAGTGCCAATTTCGCAAAGCTTTCTTGTCTTTCCACCCTCCCCTTGGGGGAGGGTCGACAATTTGTGAGCGTCAGCGAAACAAATTTCGGGGCGGGGTCACTGCGTATCCTCGTCCCCCGCCCCAAACGGTCTTCGATCGTTTGACCCTCCCCGAGGGGAGGGTGGGAGCGAGGACGTTCACGGCATCGCGACTTGCCCCGCCCGCATGAGCCTCTATCCTCGTGCAATCCCAATTTGTTCCGGAGGATCCCCCGCATGAAGACGAACAGGATTGCCGCGACCGCCGCCGCCCTCGCCTTTCTCGCGAGCCCCGCGCTCGCCGCCGATACCTACAAGATCGACACCTCGCATGTGTATGTCGGCTTCGAGGTCGACCATCTCGGATTTTCGACCACCTATGGCCGCTTCAACGATGTGAGCGGCACGATCGAGTTCGACGAGGAGAACCCGGAAGCGAGTTCCGTCGAGGTGAAGATCGATCCGGCAAGCGTCGATACCGGACACAAGGAACGCGACGAACATGTGCGCGGGGAAGACCTGCTGAACGTCGCCGAATATCCCGAGATGAGCTTCAAATCGACGTCGATCGAACGGACGGGCGAGAAGACAGGCAAGATCACCGGCGACCTCACCCTTCATGGCGTGACGAAACCCGTAACGCTCGACACGAGTTTCACCCGGAAGGGCACCTATCCGATGACCGAGGAGAAGATCGAGGTGATCGGCTTCAACGCCACGGCGACGCTGAAGCGGTCGGATTACGGCATGGACAAGTTTATTCCGATGGTCGGCGACGAACTGCCGGTCACGATCTCCTTCGAGGCGCATAAGCAGTAAGGCCGCCTGACAACCCGCATGGCCCGTTGCTTTAATAGTTAGGCCGGCGGGCCGTGTCGGCTCTTGTCCGGCCCGGAACGGCCTATCCGCCCGCTTTTCCGCAGCCGCGAAGGAAACCTTGTGGAAAAGGGCCCGAGCGGCTATAACGCGGCCAATTTTCCGGCCGCCCC
>JACIYQ010000079.1 GCA_014359855.1 Parvibaculum sp. | reverse complement strand
CTCTTCCTTGGTCGAATAGGCAATTTGGGAACTGGTCATTGGCGGCTCCATTCAGACTAAAGAGCCTATAGCTTTGAGTTGTGAACCGCAACGCTCATGAACTAATTGAAAAGATTGATCTTTTCAATCCGCCGCGAGCGGCAGGTCCGGCGCTTTCGGCTCGTCCTTCAGCACGCTGTCGCGCACCGGGCGCGGCTCGCCGAAGAGGTAGCCCTGTCCGAGTTCGACATCGAAGTCGAGCACGTCCACCACTTCGCGCTCATGCTCGACCTTGTCGACGATGAGCTGGATGCCGTTGCGCCGCAGAAGTTCCTTGAGGTCGGCGGCGTGAATGTCGCCCGCCGCATAGGTGCCCTCCAGCATGGTCGCCGCCGACACCTTCACATAGCGGAAGTTGCGGTCGTGCAGCGAGCCCGCGTCGAAGCGCAGATTGGTCACCTGATCCATCGAGAAGCGAAAGCCGAGCGCGGCGAGCGCCTCGAGGCTCGCGCGTTCCACCGGACCCGCGCCGTTCACCGTCATCTGGCTGAACTCGAAGATGAGGTGCTGCGCGAGATCGGTATTGTGCTGCATGTATTCGATAAACTGCGGGAAGAAGTCCTCGTCGAGCAGCGAGAAGGCGGAGATGTTGCAGAAGACGCCCACCTTGCTGTTGCGCTGCGCGAGCTTGCGCACGACCTGGATGCAGCGGAAGAGGAGGATGTTGTCGACGGTCGGCATCATGCCGGCGGGTTCGGCCACGCGCATATAGTCGCGCGGCATGATGAGTTCGCCCTTGTCGGTGCGCAGCCGCGACAGGCCTTCATAATAGAGCGTCTTGCGCTGCGGCAGGCTCACCACCGGCTGCAGGTAGAGGTCCACGCGGTTCGTTTCGAGCGAACGGCGGATCGTCTCCAGCAATTCGGAATCGTTCATGTCCTCAAGCCGCTTTTCGGGC
This sequence comes from Parvibaculum sp., assembly GCA_014359855.1. Classification (GTDB taxonomy): domain Bacteria; phylum Pseudomonadota; class Alphaproteobacteria; order Parvibaculales; family Parvibaculaceae; genus Parvibaculum. Next base: position 2,735 of record JACIYQ010000079.1, on the reverse strand, counting down.
TTGGGCGGCGGCACGTCGCTGTCGGCGGCGGGAAGCACCGCTTCCGTCTCCACCGGCGCGGCGATCTCCGCCACGGCCGGCTTCGAGATCGCCGTGGTGAATTCGCGCGTCTCGGCCAGCCGCTTCACGAGGCTCTCGATCACGCGGATTTCCGAGAAGATGCGTTCCATGCGCTCCGTCGTCTCTCGTTCGAAGCGTTCTTCCAGCTCGACGATCTTGTCCGCCGCGTCGTCGAGATCGCGCGACAGCCCGGCGGCGAGGCTCGTCAGTTCCTGCAACTCCTTGCGCACGGCCTTGCGCTCTATGGTGCGGGAGATGGCGGCATGCGCCTCCGCGCCGAGCAGCGCGGCAATGAGCCCGCCAAGCGCGGCAAGCTTCGGATCGAAGCCGAAGAAATGGATGAGCCCATAGGCAAGCCCGATCGACGGCACTGCATAGAGCAAGGTCGCGGCGAGATGCTTGATCGGCAAAGGCATGGCGCGGGTTCCCCGAACGCTCGCGAGCCCTCCAAACAGGATGCGGGCCCGGAAGAAATTCATCTGTTCTTCACCGTAAGCGCCAGCCCTTGCAAAACCGTTAACTATGTAAACCCTCGCCTCCCCCTTGCGGGGAGGCCGAAAATTCGCGGAACGCGGATTTTCGGGTGGGGGCCTACCCCCGCATCTAGCGCGGTCCCGAACTGCAAATCAAAAAAGGGCGGCTCGAAAGAGCCGCCCTTGCCGCATTCAGGCCGCGGCGCCTTATTCGGCGGCGTCGGTCTTCTTGTCGAGGCCCATCGCTGCGAGGATTTCGGGGCGGATGTTCTCCGTGCCCTTCTTCTCGACATGCTGCGCAACGCGCCTGCCGACCACGGCCATGCCGGAAGCGATGAGCGCATCCACAGGATCGGAGCCGTCCGTCGGTGCCAGCGGCAGGGCCGCCACTTCGCGGAAGTAGCAGAGCCACTGTTCGAGGCCGAAGCGCACGTTCTCGCGCGCCTTTTCCCGCGTCTCGGCGATGTGAAGCGGGCCGACGAGGCGCCACTGGCTGCGGTCGGCGGTCTTGCCGTTGTCCTTGGCGGTGTCCTCGCAGATTGCCCAGTTCGATCCGAGTGCATTGAAGCCGCCCGCAGAGGGCGCGCCGATCGAGAGCAGGCCGAGGCCGTGGCGGCCGGCGGCCGTTGCGCCGGTGGGCGAGACCTCCCTCAGTCTGTGAATGTCGTCTGGCCCTGTCGGACCGCCGGGCGGCCCTTTTGTCCATAGCTCAGATGCCGTCCTCTTCGTTCTTTCAGGTCTTCTTCCTGAGACCGTTGATCTGGAATTCGAGAAGGCCACGGTTGATCTCGTCCGTGTCCGTTTCGGGGTTCTGGCGCCACCAGGCGGTGAAGGCGCTCCACGCCGCGACAAGCGCGATGGCGGCCATTTCCGGCGGGCAGCCGGTCGTGAATTCGTCGCGCTTCTGGCCGCGTTCGACGATCCGGGTCACGAGATCGAGCACGCTTTCGTTCGCTGCGGCGGTCTTGCTGACGAGCGCCGGCTGATCCAGGAAGTCGCGCAGCATCTTGTGCATGACCGGCGCGTTCAGCTCCCAGGCGTCGCGAAGAACGGAAACCAGCAGGAGCAGTTCTTCCTCCGCGCTTCCTTCGTAACCTGCAAGCCGTTCGGCGAGCGACCGCGTCACTTCCTCGTTGAAGGCGGCAATGAGCGCGGACTTGCCGGGGAAATGGAGGAAGAAGGTCGCCTTGGCGATACCGGCCGCGGAGCAGATGTCCTCAATGGTCACCTTGTCGTAGTCGCTTTCGGCAAAGAGCCGCATCGCGGAGCGGTAGATTTCCTGCCGCGTGCGCTCTTTCTTGCTCGATCGGCGCGGGGTGTCCTGCGCCCTTGGCGCTGCTTTCGATTTCAGAAGTCTTGTCATTGGCTCGGCGGTCTCCTCGAGAGAAAAATAGACTGTGGTATATTTCTTACAAGCCTGCATTTGCCGGGGACGGCCGGGATGGGGTGGGGCGTTGCCTGTCTAGGGCTCTTACCCTAAGACTCAAGGCATCAATCATAAGAAGCTTCCGGGAGAAAAACATGGGACGGGTAAGCGGCAAGGTGGCGCTGGTCACGGGCGCGGCAAGCGGTATCGGCCGGGGGGCAGCGGTCGCGCTGGCCACCGAGGGCGCCAGGGTCGTCGTCACCGACGTCGATGAGGCGGGCCTCAAGGAAACGGTCGATATCATCGTGAAGGCGGGCGGCACCGCAAGTGCCCATACGCAAGATGTGACCAGCGAAGAGCGCTGGAAGGAAATCGTCGCCGCCGTGAAGAGCGAGTTCGGCGGGCTCAATATTCTCGTCAACAATGCGGGCATCGGCATCGGCACCTCCATCTTCGAGATGAGCTATGAAGACTGGCAGCGCCAGCAGAGGATCAATGTCGATGGCGTTTTCTTTGGCGTGAAGCATGGCATTCCGCTCATTGCGGCTTCCGGTGGCGGTTCGGTCATCAACATTTCCTCGGTCGCCGGTCTTCAGGGCGCACCGGGACTTGCCGGTTACTGCGCGGCGAAGGGCGCGGTGCGCCTGTTCACGAAAGCCGTCGCGCTCGAATGTGCGCAGGCACAGATGAATGTGCGGGTGAACTCGGTTCACCCGGGCATCATCGACACGGCGATCTGGCAGAAGATCCCGCAGGGTGGCGGCGGCGTCGGTGCCGTTTCTTCCAGCGTTCTGCAACCGCCGGAAGGCGCCAATATGATCGACCCGAACGCCATC
>JACIYQ010000078.1 GCA_014359855.1 Parvibaculum sp. | reverse complement strand
TGTTTTCGCCCATCCGGCGGTCGATTTTGTACTTGGACTCCTGGCGCTTTGTCATCGCGTTTTCCTCTAGGTCAAAAATGAAGGAAACACGCCCTCCTTTGCCCTTTTCCGGTCTTCCGGTTCGGGGCCGACAGGGACCGGCTGCAAGCGTCGCCTTTCCCACGGGTGCGTTCTAATGAAACCGGGCCCCGCTTTTGCGGGACCCGTGTTCGAGGCGGGTTGTAGCCCGGGGGACCGGGGGTGTCAAATGGCGGCCGGGATTGGCTTATTCCGCCGGCCCCTCGCCCTTAGGATAGCGTCGCGTCAGAGCGGCGACCACGCCCCTGAGCGTCCGGACTTCCTGCTCGGTAAGGCCCGCCCGCTGGAACATGTTGCGGAGGTTCCGGATCATGGATGGCCGCTTCTCGGGCGGCTTCAGGAAGCCGAAGCGGTCGAGTTCGCCTTCGAGGTGCTCGAAGAAGCCGAGAAGCTCCTCCTTGTTCGCCGGCCGCGTCTGCTGGTACTCGATCCGCTCCGCCTCGGTCGTATCGGCCGCCTTGTGCCACTCATAGGACATGAGCAGCACGCATTGGGCGAGATTGAGCGAGGCAAAGGCCGGGTTCACCGGCACCATCATCAGCGCGTCGGCAAGCGCCAGATCGTCGTTTTCGAGGCCGGTGCGTTCCGGCCCGAAAAGAAGCCCCGCCCGGCCGCCGCCCGCAAAGGCCTCCCGCATCCGCGCCGCAGCCGTTTCGGGCGTGAGAATCGGCTTCACCATGTCGCGGGCCCGCGCAGTGGTCGCCACGACATAATCGAGACCGCCAACCGCATCCACCGTCCGGTCGAAGAGCTGCACATTGTCGATGACGATATCGGCGCCGGAGGCGGCCGCACGGGCACGCTCGTTCGGCCAGCCGTCGCGAGGACGCACGATCCGGAGGTCCGTGAGACCGAAATTGAGCATGGCGCGCGCCGTCGTACCGATATTCTCGCCCAGTTGCGGGGCAACGAGGACAACGGCAGGCCCCGGCGAGGGGGCCGCAAGCTCATTTTTTTTGCGATCGGTTCCGGCCATGCCGCTCCGTCAATTCGGGTTGGGTGAAGCTGCCGCGCGGTCAATAAGCGATTGCCTGTCTTTAATCAATCGTCCCGCAATGTTATAGGGATGTGGGCCGCTTCCCGGCCTCTCCGCGCGGCGCCCGAAACCTCCCGGCGCGCGCGCGTTGCTCGTATGTCACCTGTCGAAGGACCCCCCATGCCGAAGATCAAAGTAGCAAACCCCGTGGTCGATCTCGATGGCGATGAGATGACCCGGATCATCTGGCAAATGATCAAGGACAAGCTGATCTTCCCCTATCTGGACCTCGAACTCGACTATTACGACCTCGGCATGGAACACCGCGACGCCACCGGCGACAAGGTGACGGTCGACGCAGCCGAAGCGATCAAGCGGCACGGCGTGGGCGTGAAATGCGCCACCATCACGCCGGACGAGGCGCGCGTTACGGAATTCAAGCTCAAGAAGATGTGGAAGTCGCCGAACGGCACCATCCGCAACATCCTGGGCGGCACCGTCTTCCGCGAGCCGATCATCTGCCGCAACATTCCCCGCCTTGTGCCCGGCTGGACGGAGCCGATCGTGATCGGCCGCCACGCCTTCGGCGACCAGTACAAGGCGACCGACATGCTGATCCCCGGCAAGGGACGGCTCACGCTGAAATGGGTGTCGGAAGACGGCAAGGAGAGCATTGAGGAAGAAGTCTTCAATTTCCCCGGCGGCGGCGTCGCCATGGGCATGTATAACCTCGACGATTCGATCCGCGACTTCGCGCGCGCCTGCATGAAATACGGCCTCGACCGGAAATACCCGGTCTATCTTTCGACCAAGAACACGATCCTCAAGACCTATGACGGGCGCTTCAAGAATCTCTTCCAGGAAATCTACGAGAAGGAATTCAAGAGCGACTTCGACGCGGCGAAGATCACCTATGAGCATCGCCTGATCGACGACATGGTGGCCTCGGCGATGAAGTGGTCCGGCGGTTATCTCTGGGCTTGCAAGAACTACGATGGCGACGTGCAGTCGGACTCGGTCGCTCAGGGCTTCGGCTCGCTCGGCCTCATGACCTCCGTGCTGTTGACGCCGGATGGCGACATCATGGAAGCCGAAGCCGCGCACGGCACGGTGACGCGCCACTACCGCGCGCATCAGCGCGGCGAGGAAACCTCGACCAACTCCATCGCCTCGATCTTCGCCTGGACGCGCGGCCTCACGCATCGCGCAAAGCTCGACGGCAACGATGCGCTGGCGGAGTTCGCGCACAAGCTCGAAAAGGTCTGCGTCTCGACGGTTGAGAGCGGCTACATGACGAAGGACCTCGCGCTCCTCGTCGGCTCCGAGCAGAAGTGGCTGTCGACGGAAGGCTTCCTCGACAAGGTAGCGAGCAATCTCGAAAAGGCGCTGGCGAAGGCAGGGTGATACCGCCTCTTCCGTACAACAAACCTAATTCGTCATGGCCCGGCTTGTCCGGGCCATCCACGTCTTTGGCGGCATCCTGAGAAGAAAGACGTGGATGACCCGCATAAAGCGGGTCATGACGGTTAATTGTACGGCCTTATGACATTGGCTGGATTGCGGCCTTTATGGCTTCGAACGCTTCATCCAGCCTCTCACCGTCTGGTCCGCCCGCTTGCGCCATATCAGGACGTCCGCCACCGCCCTTACCGCCAATATGCTGTGCCCCGATCTGGACCAGACCAACAGCATTGTTCGACGACATCAAATCCGCGCTGACACCAACTACGATTGCCGCTTTTCCGTCATCTCCCTTCGACGCAAGCGCAATGATTGTCGAGTCACTGTGTTGTCGACCGATCTCGTCGACGAGGCTCTTCAAATCTTTCGGGCTAACGCCCATTAATATGCGCGGTATGAACTTGATGCCGTGCACCATCTCGACCGGCGCCGCCGCAGCGCCGCCGGAGGCAGCGCCACCACCCATGGCGAGCTTCTTCTTCGCTTCGGCGAGCTCGCGCTCCAGACGCTTGCGCTCCTCCATCAGCGAGACGACGCGGGAGGGAAGGTCTTCCGGCGCGATTTTGAGCGCACCCGCGGCTTCCTTCAGCGTCCGTTCCTGCTCCACGAGATAGCGCCGCGCGCCCTCGCCCGTCAGCGCCTCGATGCGGCGGATGCCGGACGCGACCGCGCCTTCGCTCACGATCTTGAAGATCGCGATGTCGCCGGCGCGGCGCACATGCGTGCCGCCGCAGAGCTCGACCGAATAGGTGCCGTTATCCTTCGCCTCGTCGAGGCCCATCGCGAGCACGCGAACCTCGTCGCCGTATTTCTCGCCGAAGAGCGCAAGCGCGCCCGCCGCAATGGCGTCGTCCGGCGTCATCAGCCGCGTCGAGACTTCCGCGTTCTGACGGATCACGCGGTTCACGATCGTCTCGACCTCGGCGATCTCTTCCGCCGTCATCGGCTTGGGGTGGCTGAAGTCGAAGCGCAGCCGTTCCGGCCCGACCATCGAACCCTTCTGCGTGACATGCGGGCCCAGCACGCGGCGCAGCGCCTCATGCAGCAGGTGCGTCGCCGAGTGATTGGCCCGCGTCGCATCGCGCAGACCCTTGTCGACCTTCATCTCGACGATGTCGCCAACCGCAAGCTGTCCGCGCGCAAGCTTGCCGAGATGCACATGCATGTCGCCGAGCTTCTTCACCGTGTCGATGACGGGGAACTCCGCGCCATCCGGCGAGAAAATAATGCCCGTGTCGCCGACCTGGCCGCCGGATTCGCCATAGAAAGGCGTCTGGTTGGTGACGATTGCCGCTTCTTCCCCCGCCGCGATCTTCCCGACCGGCTTGCCGTCGACAAGAAGCGCGACGACCTGACCTTCCGCGATTTCCGATTCATAGCCGAGGAATTCGGTGGCGCCTGCCTTCTCGCGCAACTCGAACCAGACAGCTTCCGTCGCCTTTTCGCCCGAGCCCGCCCAGGCCGCGCGCGCATCCTGGCGCTGCTTTGCCATCGCCGCATCGAAGCCCGTCTGATCGACGCGCAGGCCCCGCGAACGCAACGCGTCCTGCGTCAGGTCGAGCGGGAAGCCATAGGTGTCGTAGAGCTTGAAAGCGACCTCGCCGGGCAACACGCTCTTGCCGCCAAGCGCCTCGACCTCCTCGTCGAGAAGCCTCAATCCGCGCGCAAGCGTATCGCGGAAGCGCGTCTCCTCGAGCTTCAGCGTCTCGGTGACAAGCGCCTCCGCGCGGCGGAGCTCCGGATAGGCATCGCCCATCTGGCGAACGAGCGCCGGCACCAGCCGGTACATCAGCGGCTCGGCCACGCCGACGATCTGCGCATGGCGCATGGCACGGCGCATGATGCGGCGAAGCACATAGCCACGCCCTTCGTTCGACGGCATCACGCCATCGGCGATGAGGAAGGAGGTCGAGCGCAGATGATCCGCGATGACCCGGTGGCTCACCGAATGGGGACCGTCGGGATCGGAATTCGACGCATCGGCGGACGCCACGATCAGCGACCGCATCAGATCGGTCGAGTAGTTGTCATGCGTGCCCTGCAACACTGCCGCGATCCGCTCGAGGCCCATGCCCGTGTCGATCGAGGGCTTGGGGAGCCCCGTCCGCGAACCGTCGCCATGCTGCTCATACTGCATGAAGACGAGGTTCCAGATTTCGATGAACCGGTCGCCATCCTCGTCCGGGCTGCCGGGCGGGCCGCCGGGCACCTTCTCCCCATGGTCGTAGAAGATTTCCGAGTTCGGCCCGCAAGGACCGGTGTCGCCCATCTGCCAGAAGTTCGACTTGGCGCCGAGCCGGACGATCTTGTCGTCCGAAAGCCCGGCGATCTTCTTCCAGAGCCCGTGCGCCTCGTCGTCGTCCTCATAGATCGTCACCATGAGGCGGCTTTCCGGCAGCGCAAACTCCTTCGTGATCAGGTCCCAGGCGAATTTGATCGCCTCTTCCTTGTAGTAGTCGCCGAAGGAGAAGTTGCCGAGCATCTCGAAGAAAGTGTGATGGCGCGCCGTATAGCCCACATTGTCGAGATCGTTGTGCTTGCCGCCCGCGCGCACGCATTTCTGGGCGCTGGCCGCGCGGCGGTAGGGCCGCGTCTCCTGGCCGGTGAAGACGTTCTTGAACGGCACCATGCCGGCATTGGTGAAGAGCAGCGTCGGATCGTTATTCGGCACGAGCGGACCCGACGGCACGACTTCGTGGCCCTCCTGCCGGAAGAATTCCAGGAACTTGTGTCGGATATCGTTGAGGCCGGCCATCTCGCTTGCGCTTCCGCTCTTGGAACCCTCAGGAGGACATTCTGGCGGGCGCCTCGCGCCCCTATCCGCCCGGTTCCATTAACAAATACAGGTGCCAGCTTTTACCTGTCGCCCTCCCGGCTGTCCAGAATGGGCCCGGGAAAAGGCAATGGAAACGGGCTGCGGCGAAAAGGCGTGTTTCAAAGGAAAACGGCGCCGGAGGGTACCCGGCGCCGTTCTTATGCCCGGCCAAACGAACCGAAGCAGAGAAATCCGTCAAAGGGCAGTCTCGCCCGCCCGGCGGCGCCTGTCAGGCGCTCGCCTCCATGTCATCCGCATCGCCGTCATCGTCGCTCTCGGCGCCGGCCGGCATTTCCATGATCTTCTCGGCGATGAGACCCGCATTCTGGCGGATCGCCTGCTCGATCTCGGCGGCGATATCGGGATTGTCCTTGAGGAACTGTTTGGCGTTCTCGCGGCCTTGCCCCACGCGCTGGCTGTTATAGGAGAACCAGGAGCCGGACTTCTCGACGATACCCGCCTTGACGCCCAGATCGACCAGTTCGCCCGTTTTCGAGATGCCCTCGCCATACATGATGTCGAACTCGACCTGCTTGAAAGGCGGTGCAACCTTGTTCTTGACGACCTTCACGCGGGTCTGGTTGCCGACCACCTCGTCGCGCTCCTTGATCGCGCCGATGCGGCGGATATCGAGACGGACGGAAGCGTAGAACTTCAGCGCATTGCCGCCCGTCGTCGTCTCCGGGCTGCCGAACATCACGCCGATCTTCATGCGTATCTGGTTGATGAAGATCACCATCGTGTTCGACTTGGAAATCGAACCGGTGAGTTTGCGAAGCGCCTGGCTCATGAGCCGCGCCTGGAGACCCGGAAGCGAGTCGCCCATTTCGCCTTCGAGTTCGGCCTTGGGCGTCAGCGCCGCCACCGAGTCGACGACGAGAATATCCACGGCACCGGACCGCACCAGCGTGTCGGCGATTTCGAGCGCCTGCTCGCCCGTGTCGGGCTGCGAGATCAGGAGATCGTCGAGCTGCACGCCGAGCTTGCGGGCATAGACGGGGTCGAGCGCATGCTCCGCATCAATGAAAGCACAGACGCCGCCACCCTTCTGCGCTTCGGCGATGGTCTGGAGCGCGAGCGTCGTCTTGCCCGACGATTCCGGCCCGTAGATCTCGATGACGCGGCCGCGGGGCAGCCCGCCAATGCCGAGCGCGATATCGAGCCCGAGCGAGCCGGTGGAAATGGATTCGATCTCCACCACCTGCTCGTTCTTGCCGAGCCGCATGATGGAACCCTTGCCGAACGAGCGCTCGATCTGGCTGAGCGCGGCGTCCAGCG
>JACIYQ010000077.1 GCA_014359855.1 Parvibaculum sp. | reverse complement strand
TCAGCCGCTCTCGACCGATCGGCGTTAAACGGGCATTCTTGTGCATGTTCATTCGGGCTTGCCTCCAAGGATCGCTGAAGTCTGGTAACTCCAGTCTCCTCGGTCAGGCCCGAATGGACAACCTATTGAAAGCCCACATCTAGCCGGGGTGGCCGGCCGAAAAGTGGTTCGGCAACTTGGCGCAAATCCACTGGCACACCACAGCCCAACGAAGCTCACCTCTCAACATAAACCTCCCTCGCTGAACATCCGCACCCGCCAAAGCGCATGAAAATGCTGGTATGCGCGCTGGCCTGAAATTCCCGTCTCCCCGAAAACCTGAATCCCGCCAGACAGATAGCTCCCGCCCGCTCTCCGCCCCTGGGCATCGGGTTCGCTTGCCGAAAAACCTTATCCCCGCCATATGCGCCAGGCGCCAAGCTGCCGCAGAAATTCATTCCACAACGGGAGAGATGGACATGACGGCATTTTTTCAGGCGGCGGTCGCGGATGAAAGTTCGGCGCCGGTCGAGTGGTTCGGCGGCACGGGCACCTTCTGGACCTGGGGCGAGTTCGACGGCGCGAGCGTGACGCTCGAGGCGAGCCCCGACGGCGAGAACTGGTTCACCGTCGGGACCTCGCTGCAATTTGCGGAGAAGGGCGTGGGCGCCTTCGCGCTCGGTCCCTGCAAGTTGCGCGCGACGATCGCCGATGCGGGCGCGGCGACGAGCGTCAGCGCCAGGTTGTGATCTTCAGCGGATTGAGTCGGCCGATCTTGTCGTCCGACCCGCGCGCGCGGGCGCCGTCGAAAATCGGTTTCGTCATTCCCGTCTCGATGAGGCCGGGGCAGATCGCGTTGACGCGCACGCCCGTGCCGTAGAATTCGTTGGCGGCGGTCTGGACGAGGCTGATGACGCCGGCCTTGCTTGCGCTGTAGGGCGTGCCGCCGGCATTGGCATAGACGACATTGAGGCCGCCGAATTCGGAGAGGCAATGATCGACGAAGCCCTTCACGGCCGCTTCGTCGCTGACGTCCGCGGCGACCGACGAGACCGCGCCGCCTTCCTTGCGGATCATCTGCGCCGTTTCATCGACCGCGGCTTCCACGCGGTCGACGGCGAGGACCTGCGCGCCTTCATGCGCAAAAAGGAGGGCGCTGACCCGGCCGATGCCGCTGCCAGCACCCGTCACGATGACTCGTTTCCCCGACAGTCTTGCCCTGATCTTGTCTCCCTGAATCGCATTTCGATGACGCGACTTTACGGGCTGGAAACCGCCGGGAACTGGCGAAAGAGGATCAGAAGTCCTTGCCTGCCGACACGGCCCACTGCGTCGGGCCCTGCGCACTGTCGATCGTGCCGGAGCTGCCGACCGCCGGGGCTTCCTCGATCGGAGCCGTGCAGTTTTCAGGGGCATCGCCGACCTTGGTGCAGATCGTGTTGTCCGAAACGCGCCAGGACCCCTGAGCCTCCGAACCGTCGGCGCCCTTCACCACGATGCTGGAAGCGTCGGGGTAGTAGATCTTTGCCTGCGATCCGTCCGCATAGGTAAGCGTCACAGTGTTGCCGACGAGGCCGGCGCCCACATTGGCAAACGCCGCACCGGCGAAGGCGAAAGTGGAAACCGCGATTGCGAGTACGAATTTTTTCATGGATACCCTCCCAAATTATATCCGTGTCCGGAGCAGGGACCTTTCCCTTGCCCGTTAACCGCGAACTCTACATACCACGGCTTGCGGCGCAAGCGGCGGCGGCAAGGCGGGAGAACGAGAAGACCTAGCGGCGGAAGCCTGGCGGCTTCAGGAGGAAGATGATGAGCCAGATCGGAATGAGCACCATCGCGCCGAGGAGAAAGTGCGGCAGCGCCCAGCCGATCCCATCGCGCACAAAGGCAAGGACGGCCTCGGGCGTGAAGCCGATGTCCTGAAGAACCTGCTCTGCTGTTATGTCGAACGCGTTGAGCAGTGCGCCGATGGCCACCGCCCCAATGAAGAATTTCATCAGCGTCGACAAGGCGTTCTGGATCATGAAGGCGCCGCCCCGGTCCCGACGAATCACTCAAGGCCAGTCTAGACGGGACGGCAGCCCGGGACAAAGGCCCCGAAACTACTGCCCGAACAGCTTTTTCAGCGCATCCTCCTGGCTCTGCTTCGGCTCTTCCGCCGTTTCGCCCCCGGTGGTGCCGGTCTCGCCCGTCTCGCCGCCTGCGCTGCCGTCGTTCGCGGGCGCTCCCATGAGGCCCTTCAGCAGGCTCTTGCCCTTGTCTTCCTTGATGGAATCGATGGTCTGCTTGATGTTCTCGCGGTTCTGGATCATCGATTTCAGGTCCGGTGCGAAGCGCGGATTGGACCACGAGCCGGTAATGAGGACCGGCACCTCGATGCCCTTGGCTTCCGACGAACCGCCCTGGCCCTCAAGCGTCGCCGCGAGCTTCGGCTCGACGCGGTAGTCGAGCGTCTTTTTGGACATGTCGGCCGTGCCCGCGCCCGTCACACGGATGAGCGGCGAGAGGAGCTTCAGGTCGTCATTCTTCAAGATGCCGTTGACGATGGTGAAGGTGCCGCCGAGTTCGGAGAAATCCGTGTCCTGCGTGCCGCCGGACTGCCAGCCCGTCGTGGCGGCGCTCAGAACCGTGCGGGTGAGCTGCGCGAGATTGATCCCCTTGATCTTGCCGTTTGCGAACTTCACGCTGCCATTGCCGTTGAGCGCCGAGATCATGTCGCGCTGGCTGCGCCCGGCGGCGGTGACGGCGATGTCGATGGCGGTTTTGCCTTCCAGCCGTTTGAAATCGGCTGCATCGGTGAGGAAGGGCGCGGCGGAGAGACCGGCGAGCGCGAAATTCGCCTTCACTTGCGGTGTCGTCCCGGCGCCGTTCACGGTGAGCGCGCCCGAGCCCTGCCCTTCATAGAGAGCGAGCCTGGCGAGACTGGCGTTGAGGACGCCGTTTGCGAGCTTCAGCTTCAGCGCGCTTTCGCCGATCTTGAGTTTCTGGAACAGGATTTCGCCCGCCGAGAAAGTGAAATCGGCATCGGCCGCCTTGAGCCCGGAAAGGTCGATGGGTGCCGTGCTCCAGCCCTCGTCGCCGCTGGCGCCGCTGTCGCCGCCCGTGCCGCTGCTTTCGCCGCCATCCGCGAGATAGGCGTTCACGTCGATCCTGTCGACGGTGAGCTCGCCCTTGATGTTCGGCCGCGCGCCGCCCGTGCCGACAGAGAGGTCGCCTGTCGCATTCATGCCGTCAAAGGCGATTTTCGCGCCCGAAAAGCGGTAGAGATTGTCCGTTCCGCTTGCCTTGCCGCTGATGGCGAGCGGACCGAACCCTTCTCCCGCCGGCATCGCGTTGCCCGTCCAGGCAGCGAGGTCGCGCACCGAGGAGACGTCGAGGTCGACCGCGCCGGAAAAAGCGAGGCCGCCGATCAGCTTGAGCGTGCCTTCATAGGAGGTCGTCAGCTTCGGCGCCGAGACGGCAAGCGTCACGGGCGTCTCGCCGCCTTCCGTGAACGCGCGGGGACGCGCGGCCTTGAGGTCGATATCGATTTCATCGCCGTTCCAGACGAGTGAGCCGTCCGCGACGAAGGGTTCGTCGAGGCCCGGCATGGCGAGGTCGATATTGACGCTTTCCATCGCGTAGCTCGCACCCGACTGCGCGTTGCGATAGGTCGCGCTGCCGTTCTGGATCGAAACCTCGCCGAGCCGGAACTCGCTCACCGCCGGGCCGCCGCCCTGCGAGGGCTTGTCCGGCGCCGCCGGTGCCGCCGCCCCCGCGCTCTCGAACTGCCAGTTTGGCGTCCCGTCCTTGCGGATTTCGAGATGGATGATCGGGTCGACCAGCACGAAACTGTCGATTTCCACATTGCCGCTGAAGAGCGGAACGAGCTTCAGCGCCGCCCGCATCTCTTTCATCGAGGCCATTTCCGCGTCCCGCGCCCATTTCGGGTTCGAGAAGCCGACATCGCCGATCGAAATCGCAATGTTGGGGAAGAGGGAGAGGCCGATATCGCCGTCGATACGCAGGTCGCGCCCCGTCTGCGCCTTCACGAGCTCCGTCACCTTCCCCTTGTAGGTCTCCATGGGGATCAGCATGGGCACCACGATGATGACGGCGACGATGACGAGCAGGAGACCGGCGAGAATGGCGATCAGGCGGGACATGGGACGCGCTCCGGTTTGTTTTGGCCAGACTGCGGGCGAAATATGGCTGCAGCATGATAGTGCAGTGGAAAGCGCGGCGCATCCCCCGGAGGCTCTACCCTTTCGCGGAGCCGCCAAATTGCACTAAGTTGCGGCACGCGCGGAAGGAGCGGCCCTTATGACCACAGCAATCGACATGAATGAAGTCCCCTTGTGGACGCCCTCCGCAAAGGCCGTTGCGGCGTCGAACATGGGCGCGTTCGCGGATTTCGTGAACGAACGGCATGGACTGTCGCTGGCCGGTTACGACGCGCTCCACGCATGGTCGGTGGCCTCGCCCGATCTCTTCTGGGATGCGATATGGGACTTCACCGGTGTCATCGGTGAAAAGGGCCAACGGGTGCTCGTCGATGCCGGGAAGATGCCCGGCGCGGCGTTCTTCCCCGATGCCCGGCTCAACTTCGCCGAAAACCTGCTGCGGGAAGAAGGCGGCGAAATCGCGCTCCTCTTCAACAATGAAGGCGAGATGGCCGCGCCCGTCACCCGCGACGCCTTGCGCCGCGACGTTGCGCGCTTCGCCGCCGTGCTGAGAGGGTGGGGCGTGAAGGACGGCGACCGCATTGCCGCCTTCATGCCGAATTGCCCGGAGACCATTGTCGCCATGCTCGCCGCCGCGAGTATCGGCGCGGTCTTTTCTTCCTGCTCGCCCGATTTCGGCGTGAAGGGCGTGCTCGACCGTTTCGGTCAGATCGAGCCGAAGGTGCTCGTCGCCTGCGACGGTTACCGCTATGCGGGCAAGGTGCTTCCCGCCCATGACAAGCTCGGCGAAATCGTCGCCGGTCTTCCCTCGCTCGAACATGTCGCCATCGTTCCCTTCATCGGCGAGGGCAAGAAGGCGATTGCGAAGGCGGAGGACTGGCCCGCGCTTCTTGCGTCAGCGCCCGACGCATCGCTCTCCTTCGCGCGTCTGCCCTTTTCGCATCCCCTCTACATCATGTATTCGAGCGGCACGACCGGCATCCCGAAATGCATCGTCCATTCGGCAGGCGGCACGCTGCTCCAGCACCTGAAGGAACACCGCCTTCATTGCGACATCCGCCCCGGCGAAACGCTCTTCTACTTCACCACCTGCGGCTGGATGATGTGGAACTGGCTCGTCTCGGGCCTTGCCGCCGGCGCGACGCTCGCGCTCTACGACGGCTCTCCCTTCGCGCCGGACGGGCGCGTGCTGTTCGATTATATCGACGCGGCGCGAATAACTGTGTTCGGTACCTCGGCGAAGTTCATCGACGCGGTGAAGAAGTCGGAGATCAAGCCCCGCGAGACGCACGATCTCTCCTCAATGCGCATGATCCTCTCCACCGGCTCGCCGCTCGTGCCGGAGAGCTTCGATTTCGTCTATCGGGATATCAAGACGGACGCCGCCCTCTGCTCGATTTCGGGCGGCACCGACATCGTTTCCTGCTTCGTGCTCGGCTCGCCCCTGCTGCCCGTCTGGCGCGGCGAGATCCAGGCGAAGGGGCTCGGCATGGCCGTCGAGGTCTGGGACGAGGAAGGAAAGCCGCTCGCGGCGGGACAGGGCGAGGCAAGCAAGGGCGAACTCGTCTGTACCCGTCCTTTTCCGTCCATGCCGGCCGGTTTCTGGAACGATCCCGACGGCGCGAAATATCGCAGCGCCTATTTCGAGCGCTTCCCCGGCGTCTGGTGCCACGGCGATTATGCGGAGATCACGTCCCATGGCGGCATCGTCATTCACGGCCGCTCCGACGCGACGCTCAATCCGGGCGGCGTGCGGATCGGCACGGCGGAAATCTATGCGCAGGTCGAGCAGCTTCCAGAAATCCAGGAGGCGCTCGCCATCGGTCAGAACTGGCAGGGCGATGTCCGCGTCGTGCTCTTCGTCGCGATGCGAGAGGGCGCCGCGCTCGATGCCGCGATGGAAAAACGCATCCGCGATAAAATTCGCGCCGGCGCGTCGCCGCGTCACGTACCCGCGAAGATCGTCGCCGTCGCCGACATTCCGCGCACCAAGTCCGGCAAGATCACCGAGCTTGCCGTCCGCGACATCGTGCATGGACGAGACGTGAAGAACCGCGAGGCGCTGGCGAACCCGGAAGCGCTGGCGCTCTACAGGGACTTGCCGGAGCTGGCTTCCTAAAGCGCGTCCGCAAGCAACAGCCGTCCGCCGAGCCCGGCCTGCGGCACATGCCGCCCCTCGATCCAGGCGCGGATCATCGCGTTGACGGCTTCGGGTGCTTCCTGCTGCACCCAATGCGAGACCTGCGGCAGATAGCGGATGGTGAAATCGTCCACCAGCTCTTCCGTTCCGTAGGTGAGCTCCTTGCCGAGCGCCGCATCCTCTTCGCCCCAGATCATCAGGGTCGGCGTGTCGAGCTGCGGCGGGTTTGTCCATTCGGCGGGCTTTTCGCCCTGCATCAGCGCGCGATAATAATTGATCATCGCGGTCATCGCGCCGGGAAGCTGCGCGTTCTTGCGGTAATGGTCGAGCACCTCGTCGGGAAAGCGGCTCTTGTCCATGGCCATGCCGTAAAAGGCCTGCGCGATCGCATGCGCGTTGCGCGCGAGAAAGAGCTTCTCCGGCAGCCAGGGAATCTGGAAGAAGAAGACGTACCAGCTCTTCCTGAACTGCGCCCATGTCCGGCCCTGCGTCGCGAAGAGCGCGGGGTGGGGCAGGTTCATCACGATGAAGCGTTCGAGCGGACGCACCTTCCTGAGGGCGAAGGTCCAGCCGATCACGCCGCCCCAGTCGTGTGAGACAAGCGTAACCGGTCCTGTGATCCCGCGCGCGCGCGCCGCGTCGATGAGCGCCGCCACATCGTCGAGAAGGTGCTCGATCCGGTAGTGTTCCTTGCCCCTCGGACGCGACGTGCCGCCATAGCCGCGCAGGTTTGGCGCCCAGGCCGTATAGCCGAGTTCGGCAAAGACGGGCATCTGGTGGCGCCAGGAAAACTTGCTTTCGGGAAAGCCATGCAGCAGCAGCGCGAGCTTGTTGCCCTCGCCGCACATGTCGACCTCGAAGGCGAGACCGTTCGCTTCGATGTAAGCCGTGCTGATTCCTGTGCCGCTCATGGCTTTCCCCGCTCTTGTTCTTGCCGGGGACTATAGGCGATTCCGGCGTTGTGCAAGCCGGGGATTGACGCTTTTCGTCTGACCGGGGACTGACAGAAGCCCGCGAATTCCCTATTGTTTCGACACAATCCGGGGGCCGTGCGCAAATTGGCGGGAGCGCCGGGCCGCAGGGGCTGCGCCCGTCAGAGGGGGACTTTCATGACCACTCCGTTTACGCCGCGTCACTGGTCGTCGCGGTTCGCGTTCCTGATGGCTGCCATCGGCAGTGCCGTGGGCCTCGGCAATGTCTGGCGCTTTCCCTACCTCGCCGGAGAGAATGGCGGCGGTGCCTTCATCCTCATTTATGCAGCAACGACACTCGCCATTGCGCTTCCGATCCTGATCTCGGAAATCATGCTGGGCCGCATGGGCAAACAGAGCCCGATCAATGCCATGAAAGCGCTCATCGCCGAGCACAAGGCGGCCCGGTTCTGGATGCTGATCGGCTGGGGCGGCGTTGCCGGCGCTTTCGTCGTGTTGTCCTACTACAGCGTCATCGGCGGCTGGGCCCTCAAATATGTCGAGCTGGCGCTGACCGGCGCCTTTTCCGGCGAGACGGAGGTCGCCGCCGCGGATCATTTCTCGACCTTCGTCGCCGACAGCGGCTCGCTGATGATCTGGCAGACGCTCTTTCTCGTCATCACGGTTGGCATCGTGGCGGCCGGTGTGACCGGCGGCATCGAGCGAGCCGTCGTCATGCTCATGCCGCTTCTCTTCATCCTGCTTGCGGCGATGGCCGTTTATGCCACCACCATGCCGGGCTTTGGCGCGGCCATGAAATTCATGTTCGCTTTCGATTTCAGCGAGGTCACGCCCGACACCGTCCTTGCCGCCATCGGGCAGGGCTTCTTTTCGGTGTCGATCGCGCTCGGCGCCATGATGACCTATGGCGCCTATCTCGACGAGGATGTCTCCATCGGCCAGTCCGCCATCGTGATCGCGGTCGCCGACACGGTCGTTGCCATCCTCGCGGGCATCGCCATCTTCCCGCTCGTCTTTTCCTATGGGCTCGAACCGTCGAGCGGCCCCGGCCTCACCTTCATCACGCTGCCCATCGCCTTCGGCACCATCGGCAACGGCGTGGTGATCGGCGGCGCCTTCTTCATCCTCCTTACCGTCGCGGCGGTCACCTCGGCGATCTCGCTGCTGGAGCCCATCGTCGCCTGGATAGAAGAGGGTGTGCGGCTCTCGCGCAAATGGCTCGCCATCATCGTCGGCGCTGTCGCCTGGGTGGCGGGACTCGGCACCGTCTTCTCGTTCAACAGCTGGTCGGACTTTCATCCCATGGCGCGCTTCGGTGTCATGGAGAAAATGACGGTCTTCGACGTGCTCGACTTCACGACCGCGAATCTGGTCATGCCGACGGTCGGCCTGCTCATCGCGCTGTTTGCGGGATGGGTGCTTTCCGGCCCCGTCGTCGAGGCGGCGCTGGGCGCGGGGGGCAAGGCCTGGTTCCGCTGGTGGCGTTTCGCGCTCCGCTTCATCGCGCCGCTTGGCGTGGTCTCGATCTTCGTGGCTAACGTCTTGATGTAGAGGGGTTTTGGCTTGCCCGCCGATTTTTGCGGGCAGCGCCAGCCCGGGCTTGTCATTCGGGCCGGGCCGAATTAAGTTCCCGGCCATCGCGGCGGGCTTTGGCCCGGTTCCGCTTATCCCGTGCAGCCATAGCTCAGCTGGTTAGAGCGCTAGATTGTGGATCTAGAGGTCCCCCGTTCGAACCGGGGTGGCTGTACCACCCTTCATTCCTCTCG
>JACIYQ010000076.1 GCA_014359855.1 Parvibaculum sp. | reverse complement strand
CCAGATAGTCAGTAATTTCCTTGGGAATCCCGAAGTCCATCGATCTACCTCCCGATTGCCGCATGCCTCTTGGGTGGGCCCGGCGGCGCTGTTTCACAATGTCGATCCGGACACTATAGACCGCGGTCCATTATTCGAAAGGGTGCGGCACCGCCGCCGCGGCAAGACAACCGCATCGACGTGGCGGAAGGGGCTCGAATTTTTTCCGTTAACCTTTCGTCCGCCTAAGCTCTTGTGCAGACACAACATTTAGCCGTGAACGAAGGCGGAAAATCGACCGGTCACCGATTCGGACCCGGTTCGTTCGCGCAATATTCCGTTCCTTAATGCTGCGTCGGTTAACGCATCGGCGGTCTTGCATCGCGTCTGTTTTGCGCGGAAGGTGCGCCTCGAAACATGAGCACCTCGTCTCTCCAGTACGCCTCCGGCCAGATCCGGGACCGCCTCGCGGAACGCCGGCGCATCACGGCCGTTCTGGGTCCCACGAATACCGGCAAGACCCACCTCGCGATCGACCGCATGATGGGGCATGAGACGGGCATGATCGGCCTCCCGCTCCGGCTCCTTGCCCGCGAGGTCTACGACCGGGTGGTAAAAGTGAAGGGCGCCCGCAACGTCGCCCTCATCACAGGCGAAGAGAAAATACTTCCCGCTTCCGCCCGCTATTTCATCTGTACCGTCGAAGCGATGCCGCTCGAACGCGAGGTCGATTTCCTCGCGGTGGATGAGATCCAGCTCGCCGCGGACCGCGAACGGGGCCACACCTTCACGGACCGTCTGCTGCGTGCCCGCGGCCATTCGGAAACCATGATGCTCGGCTCCGAAACCGCACGGGGTCTCATCCAGAAACTCCTGCCTGACACGCATTTCATCAATCGGCCGCGTTTCTCGGAACTGTCATGGACGGGCTCGAAGAAGATCACCCGCCTGCCCCGCCGGTCCGCTGTCGTCGCCTTCTCCGCCGATCAGGTCTACGCAATCGCGGAGCTGATCCGCCGCCAGCGAGGCGGTGCTGCCGTCGTAATGGGGGCTTTGAGCCCCCGCACCCGCAACGCCCAGGTCGCGCTCTACCAGTCCGGCGAGGTCGACTTTCTGGTGGCGACCGACGCCATAGGCATGGGCCTCAACATGGATGTCGACCATGTGGCTTTTGCCTCGACGCAGAAATTCGACGGCCGCCAGCACAGGCCCTTGCAGGTGTCCGAACTCGCCCAGATCGCTGGACGGGCCGGCCGTTACATGAACGACGGCACTTTCGGCACTACGGGCGACGCCACAGCGCTCTCCGACGAAGTCATCTCCCGCATCGAGAACCACCAGTTCGAACCTGAGCGCCTCTTTCAGTGGCGCAACCCCCATCTCGAATTCTCGAGCGTCGCGGCACTGATGAAGAGCCTCGAAGCCGCTCCTGCAAGGCCGGGACTGGCGAGGGCGCAGGTTGGCGACGATCTGGAGGCGCTGACCCGGATGGTGCGCGACCCCGACGTGAGCGCTTGCCTGCGCTCGAGCTCCGCGGTCAGGCGCCTCTGGGAAGTGGCGCAAGTTCCCGACTTCCGCAAAACGCTCGCAAGCGAACACGCGGCCCTTCTCACACGGCTTTTCCTTTTCCTGATGGAACCGTCCGCAGAGGGAACCGGACGCATCCCGGACGACTGGCTCAATGGCCAGATGAAGAGCCTCGACCGGACCGAAGGCGACATCGACATACTGGCTGCGCGCCTTGCCCATATCCGTACGTGGACTTATGTGGCGAACCGGGCGGATTGGCTCCA
>JACIYQ010000075.1 GCA_014359855.1 Parvibaculum sp. | reverse complement strand
GAACGCCAAGTCCTGATACCGGTTTGATTGGCAGGGCCGGGCGCGCGAGCTCCCGGCCCTCCGGCATCTTATCGATTTCTTTCCGGCCGTCGGACCGGTGTGGGAGTGTTCATCGGCATGAGGCGAGTTGTCGTTACAGGGGTGGGTATGGTCTCTCCGCTTGGCTGCGGAGTTGAGACGACCTGGAAGCGTATTCTCAATGGCGAATCCGGCGCCCGGAAGATCGAGAAATTCGATGTTTCGGATCTGCCCTGCAAGATTGCCATGCCGGTACCGCGCGAAGGCGAGGGTGCCTTCAATCCCGACGATTGGATGGACCCAAAGGAATCCAAGCGCGTCGACGACTTCATTGTCTACGCCATGTCGGCCGCGACGCAGGCGTTGAAAGACGCCGGCTGGAAACCCGAAACCGAGGAAGACAAGTGCCGCACCGGCACGATGATCGGTTCAGGTATTGGCGGCCTCGATGGAATTGCCGAAACCGCACTGACCCTTCAGGAGAAGGGCCCCCGTCGCGTGAGCCCCTTCTTCATCACGGGTCGCCTTATCAATCTCGCCTCGGGTTACGTTTCGATCCAACACGGACTCAAGGGCCCCAACCATTCCGTCGTGACCGCGTGTTCGACGGGCGCCCATGCAATCGGCGACGCCGCGCGGCTCATCGCGCTGGACGATGCCGACGTCATGGTGGCGGGTGGTGCTGAATCCGCCATCTGCCGCATCGGCATCGCGGGCTTTGCCGCCTGCCGTGCGCTCTCAACGGGCTTCAATGACACACCGGAACGCGCCTCGCGGCCTTATGACCGCGACCGCGACGGCTTCGTCATGGGCGAAGGTGCAGGCGTCGTCGTTCTCGAAGAATACGAGCACGCCAAGGCGCGCGGCGCGAAGATTTACGGCGAGGTCGCCGGATATGGTCTTTCCGGCGATGCCTACCACATCACGGCTCCGCCGGAAGATGGCGATGGCGGTTTCCGCTCCATGCAGGCCGCGCTGAAGCGTGCCGGTATTACGCCTTCGGACCTCGATTACGTGAATGCGCATGGCACCTCGACCATGGCCGACACGATCGAGCTTGGCGCCGTGACGCGCCTTCTCGGTAACGCCGTCGAAAAAGTCTCGATGTCGTCGACCAAATCCTCGATCGGCCACCTCCTCGGCGCCGCCGGTGCGGTGGAGGCGATCTTCTGCCTGCTGGCAATGCGCGACAGTGTCCTGCCGCCCACGATCAATCTCGACAATCTGGCAGCCGACACGCTGATCGATCTTGTGCCGAATAAAGCGCGCAAGAAGGAAGTGAACTACGCGCTCAGCAATTCCTTCGGCTTTGGCGGCACCAATGCGTCGCTGGTGATGAAAAAGGTCGATGGTTGACGGGCGACGGCAACACCCCTGCTGCGTCTGAGAACGAGAGCGGGGCGTCTCGACCGGAAAATGCAACCGATCTCCAGGCGGGAAAGCCGCGCAACCGGCTTTTCCGCACTCTCCTCGTCGTGGCGATCTGCCTCCCCCTGTTCGGCGCCCTGCTGGCGGGCGCGGTCTTTCAATACGGGAAATACCGTTTCGAGGCAGCCGGTCCTCACGGCGAAGCGCGTATCGTCATGCTCGAGCCCGGTCTCGGCGTACGCGCCATTGCCGCGCGGCTCGACAAGGCGGGTGTCATTTCCGATCCCATGATTTTCCTTGCGGGCGTTCGCCTGAACCGCGCTGAAAGCGGCCTCAAGGCAGGCGAATACGAAATACCGGCATATGCCAGCATGGCGGCTATCCTGCGCATCCTGCGCGAGGGGCGATCCATCCTCCATCGGCTTACCATCCCGGAGGGCCTTACCAGCGAGCAGATCATGCGGCTGGTCGAAGCGAACCCGGTGCTCGTGGGTGACATGCCTGCTGTGCCGCCCGAGGGTTCGCTCCTCCCCGAGACCTACAGCTTCACCCGCGGTGCGACGCGCAAGGAAATCGTCTCCCAGATGAGGGCAGCTGCGGACGCGCTGCTGGCGGTGCTGTGGGAGAAGCGTGCGGAGAATCTGCCTCTTGATACGCCTGAAGAAGCCATCATCCTGGCCTCCATCGTCGAGAAGGAAACAGGCGTCGCCTCGGAGAGACCGCGTGTGGCTGCCGTTTTCGTCAACCGCCTCAACAAGCCGATGCGGCTTCAGTCCGATCCGACGATCATCTACGGGCTCGTCGGCGGCAAAGGCGCGCTCGGCCGTCCGATCCGGCGCAGCGAACTCGACCGCCAGACCCCTTACAACACCTATCTCGTCGACGGACTGCCGCCGGGGCCGATCTGCAATCCGGGCCGTGCCTCGCTTGAGGCGGTCCTTAATCCCCCGGAGACGGACGAGCTCTACTTTGTGGCCGATGGTACGGATGGCCACGCCTTTTCCAAAACGCTGAAAGAGCATCAGCAGCGGGTCCGCGAATGGCGGCAAATCGAGCGGCAGAAGGCTAGATAGCGCCGGGCAGGCGCCAGATAGGCGAGAGAAAAGCCGGTTTGCGGCTGATATAGTCCTGACCAGATTGAAAGTGATTCCGGGAAAACGCGATGCCGCTCAATAGCATGACAGGCTTTGCCCGCGTGGAGGGTGCACATGGTGCCGTCCGCTGGCACTGGGAGCTGCGAAGCGTGAACGGGAAAGGCCTCGACGCGCGGCTTCGCTTGCCCCCCGGTATGGACGGCATCGAGACGACGCTCCGCACGGAGCTTGCCCGCCACCTGAAGCGCGGCAACTGCCAGATCAATCTCGTGCTCGACCGTGCAGGCGAGGCAGCGCCGCTACGCGTCAATCGCGCCGCCTTGCAGGTGGTGCTGGAAGCGATCGCCGATCTCCAGAGGAATATGGAAGTCATGCCACCGCGGCCGGAAAGCATTCTCGCACTGAAGGGCGTGCTCGAGAATGCCGAGGAGGTCGAGGAAAGCGAGGAGGCAAAGGCGGAGTTGGGAGAGGCCCTGGTCGCTTCCTTCGGCGAGGGAGCGCGGGCGCTCGCCGCTGCGCGCGCGCAGGAGGGTGCGAAGCTGGAAGCGATCCTGAGAGACCATGTGGCCGAGATCGAACGGCTGACGCGCGACGCGGCCGCCTGTCCGGCAACGGCTCCCGGCGCCCTGCAGGCACGGCTCAGGGACCAACTGCGGGAGCTGCTGGGGGACTCCACCATGATCGCCGATGACCGCGTGGCCCAGGAGGCGGCGTTGCTCGCGACAAGAGCGGACATTCGAGAGGAAATCGACCGATTGATTGCGCATGTCGAGCAGGCGCGCGAACTTCTCGCAAGCAAGGATGCTGTCGGCCGCCGCCTCGACTTTCTGACACAGGAATTCAATCGCGAGGCGAATACGCTCTGCTCCAAGGCAGCCGATGTCAGCCTCACGCGGATCG
The DNA here is from genome assembly GCA_014359855.1 of Parvibaculum sp. Taxonomy (GTDB): domain Bacteria; phylum Pseudomonadota; class Alphaproteobacteria; order Parvibaculales; family Parvibaculaceae; genus Parvibaculum. The sequence goes on along the minus strand of JACIYQ010000075.1, from coordinate 9,189 downwards.
GTCTCGATCTCAAGGCGGTGATCGATCAGTTCCGCGAGCAGATACAGAATGTGGAGTGACGACGAAAGATGACCGGAATCGCCATTCATCGACGGGGGTTGATGCTCGTTCTGTCTTCACCTTCGGGTGCAGGCAAGACGACGCTTTCGCGCCGCCTTCTCGAGAGCGATCCGGAAATCGAAATGTCCGTTTCCGCGACCACGAGGAAACCCCGTCCCGGCGAACAGGAGGGCAGGGACTATTATTTTCTTAGTACGGAAGATTTCGGCATCATGCGAAACCGGGGTGAGTTTCTGGAACACGCCAAGGTCTTCGGCAACTATTACGGCACGCCGCGCAAGCCGGTCGAGGACGCATTGGCGCGAGGGCGCGACGTGCTCTTCGACATCGACTGGCAGGGTACGCAGCAGCTCGACGAGACGGCAACCGAAGACCTCGTGAAGGTGTTCATTCTGCCACCCTCCGTTCAGGAACTCGAAAAGCGGCTGACGGCGCGCGCGCAGGACCCGGCGGATGTCGTGGCCGCGCGCATGGCGAAAGCATCCGACGAGATCAGCCACTATCAGGAATACGACTACATCATCATCAACGAAAACATGGACAGGGCCTTTACGGAGCTGCAGGCGATCCTGCGGGCCGAGCGCCTGCGCCGCCGCAGATTGACGGGGCTATCCAACTTCGTGAAACAATTGCGGGAAGCGCTTTAGCCGGGGGACGAAATGACCAAGGTGGTGATACTGGCCGGGGGGCTCGGTACGCGCATATCCGAGGAAAGCCAGCTTCGGCCGAAGCCGATGATCGAGATCGGCGGCCGGCCGATCCTCTGGCACATCATGAAAATCTATACGCATTTCGGCTTCACCGATTTCGTGATCTGCGTCGGCTATCGCGGCTACATGATCAAGGAATACTTCGCGAACTACGTGCTTCACTCATCGGATGTGACAGTGGATATGGCGAACCATCAGATCGTCTATCATCAGAAGGCGAGCGAACCCTGGCGCGTCACCATGGTGGACACGGGACAGGATACGTTGACGGGTGGACGCATCAAGCGTGTCCGCGACTATCTCGATCCGGATGAGACCTTCTTCATGACCTATGGCGACGGTGTTGCGAATGTCGATATCCGGTCGCTTCTCGCCTTCCACAAGTCACATGGACGAAAGGCAACGCTCACCAGCGTTATTCCGCCGGGGCGTTATGGCGCACTGGAGCTCGATGGGGGCCATGTTCGCCGTTTCATCGAGAAGCCGCCGGGAGACAACGCATGGATCAATGGCGGCTTCTTCGCCCTTGAGCCGTCGGTTCTTGATCGCATCGACAACGACATGACGGCATTCGAGGGCGATCCGCTGACCGGTCTCGCTGCCGACGGTGAACTCATGAGCTTCAAGCATTCGGGTTTCTGGCAGCCGATGGATACGCTGCGCGAAAAGAATTATCTCGAAGAACTCTGGTCGGGTGGCAAGGCTCCCTGGAAGGTCTGGAGGGACTGACTTGGCGATCGATGGCCTCGACAAGGCGTTCTGGAACGGAAAGCGCGTTCTGCTGACCGGTCACAGCGGCTTCAAGGGGGCGTGGGCGGCGCTTTGGCTTGCCTCCATGGGAGCGGAGGTGACGGGGTTTTCTCTCGCTCCCGAAACGGATCCAAACCTGTTCGAACTCGCCGGCGTCTCGGGTGCCGTTCGCTCGCATTTCGGTGATCTGCGCGATGCGGAGGCCCTGCGGCGCGTCGTGCGCGAGGCTGCGCCTGAGATTGTTCTTCACATGGCCGCGCAGCCGCTCGTTCGTCGCTCCTATGTCGATCCGGTCGGCACATTCGAGACCAATGTGATGGGAACGGTGAACCTCCTCGAAGCCCTGCGCGGAACCGAGGCACTCAAAACCGTTCTCGTCGTCACGACCGACAAGGTCTACGAAAACACCGAAGCAGGCATCTCGTTCCGCGAGGAAGACCCGCTCGGCGGTCATGATCCCTACGCGGCGTCGAAGGCGGCGGCGGAAATCGTGACCTCATCCTATGCGAGGTCGTTCCTCAGCGAGCAGGGCGTATGCGTGGCGACGGCGCGAGGCGGCAATGTGATTGGCGGTGGCGACTTTTCGGAAGACCGTCTCGTACCGGACATCTGGCGCGCGCTGAAGGCCGGTCAGCCGCTCGTGCTGCGCAATCCGGCGGCGGCCCGGCCCTGGCAGCACGTGCTCGACTGCCTTTGCGGTTACTTCACCTATGCGAGAGGGCTGACCGACAGGGCCGAACTGCCGTCGGCGCTCAATTTCGGGCCACCGCCCGACGCGCCGCCCTTGACGGTTGCGGAACTTGCGGATGCGGTGCAATCGGCACTTGGTGCGATCCCTGTCTGGAAGCCGTCGAACGACGCCGGCCCGCGCGAAATGACGACGCTCGAAATCGACAGCCGGAAGGCGCGGGCCGTTCTCGGCTGGAAGGATCAGCTTGCCGGAACGCCCTGCGTCTCCTGGCTCGCGGACTGGTATCGCGCGCTGAATACCGGGGACGATATGCGTGCCCGCACGCTTGCCCAGATTACGGCCTACGAAGAACTTCATCGGAGCGGGACGTCATGAGCGCGCGCTTCGATGTTCGGCACACGCCGCTCGATGGTGTTGTCTCCCTCCGCCGCAAACGCATGGGCGATGAGCGAGGCTGGCTTGAGCGGCTCTTCTGCGCGGATGAGTTGAGGGAAGCTGGTTGGAACTGGCCGGTGGCGCAGGTAAACCGTACGCTCACCGTGAAAACGGGAACTGTGCGCGGCATGCATTTCCAGCTTCCGCCGCACGAGGAAGCAAAGCTTGTTACCTGCCTCTCGGGCGAGGTCTTCGACGTTGCCATCGACATGCGCCCGGGGTCTGCAACCTATCTGCGGTGGCATGGCGAACGGCTTACGAACGAGAATGCAACGAGCCTCCTCATTCCGCCGGGGTTTGCTCACGGATTTCAGACCCTGACCGACAATGTCGAGATGTTCTATGTCCATTCGGCTCCTTTCGCGCCCGGCGCCGAAGGTGGCATAAGGGCGGACGACCCGGCACTCGGCATCGGCTGGCCGCTCGAAATCGGTGAACGCTCGGAACGCGACCGGAGCCATCCCCTCCTCGGCGACCGGAAAGAATGAGGTAACCAGGTGAAATGCCGTCATTGCGGTGCGCCGCTCGAAAAGACCTTTGTGGACCTTGGCGCCTCACCGCCCTCCAATGCCTATCTGACGAAGGAGGCGCTTGGGGGTCCCGAGGTCTGGTATCCGCTTCGCGTTCTCGTCTGTACCGGCTGCTGGCTCGTCCAGACAGAGGACCATGCGGGCCGCGAGGAGTTGTTCGCGAGCGACTACGCCTATTTCAGTTCGACCTCGGCCGGGTGGCTCGCGCATTCGAAGGCCTATGTCGAGGCGATGAGGGAGCGCTTCGGCCTCGGGTCCGGCAGCATGGTGGTCGAAGTTGCGGCGAATGACGGTTACCTCCTCCAATATGTGAAGGCGGCCGGCATTCCCTGCTACGGCGTCGAGCCGACGGCGAGCACGGCTGCCGCCGCCCGCGAGAAGGGCATCGATATCGTCGGGCGCTTCTTCGGCGTTGAGCTTGCCTCGGAACTCGCCGCGTCGGGACGGCAGGCGGACCTCACCGCCGCCAACAACGTCCTTGCGCATGTGCCGGACATCAACGATTTCGTTTCGGGGTTTGCCCGCCTGCTGAAGCCAGAAGGTGTTTCGACCTTCGAGTTTCCGCATCTTCTCAATCTCGTTCGCCAGAACCAGTTCGACACCATCTATCACGAGCACTACTCCTATCTGTCGCTCGCCTCCGTCGCGCGTATCTTCGCCGCTAACGGCCTTGCCGTGTTCGACGTGGAGGAATTGCCGACCCATGGCGGCAGCCTGCGCGTCTATGCGCAACGGAGCGGCACCGGCGTCCATGCGCGCACGGAGCGGCTTTCGGCGCTCGAAAAGCTGGAAGCGGATGCCGGTATCGAGAGCCTCGCCTTCTATGAGGGGTTTCAGGCAAGGGCGGAAAAGGTGAAGGACGATTTCGTCGCCTTTCTCATCGATGCGAAGAGGAGAGGCCTCAAGGTCGGTGCCTATGGTGCGGCGGCGAAGGGGAACACCTTGATGAATTTCGCCGGCACGCGGCCCGACCTGATCCCCTATGTCGTGGACCGAGCGGCGGCGAAGCAGGGAAAGTACATGCCCGGCAGCCGCGTGCCCATCGTCGGCGAGGCGCATCTGGAGGCAGACCGGCCGGACATCATAGTGATCCTCCCCTGGAACATAAGCGAGGAAGTCATGCGCCAGCTCGACCATGCGCGGGGCTGGGGTGCGAAGTTCGTGACGGCCGTGCCGGAACTGAGGGTGGTATGAAGGACGACTAGGCTTGATCGGAGCGGGGGCGCTTGCCGCCTATATACGAGCGAGGATATCCATCTCAGCGAAGAACATCCTTGTTCAACGATCTGAGAGAGGGAAATCGGTGGTGAGTTGAGCAACGTAGAAAAATGACAGAACGCTGTCCCGTATGCGAAGACGAGTCTGGCGTCTCCTTGAGCCAGCCAATGGAGATGCCGATCCTCATGAATCGCATTTATGCGACTGCCGAGGAGGGCAGATCGGCAGCGCGCGGCATGCTTGATTTCGTTTCGTGCCGACGATGCGGATTCACGTGGAATCGTGCCTTCGATCCATCATTGATCAAGTACGATGAAAAGTATGAGAACGATCAATCTTGGTCTCCTGCCTTCAGTGCACACATGAAGGCTAGGGCGGCCGACATCGTGCAGTCGGTCGGCGATGCCCAGAAGGTCACCTACTTGGAAGTCGGTTGCGGTCAGGGACGATTCATCGAGGAAGTTGTTGAAGTCACCGGAGAACGCCTTTGCTCAGCTTACGGATTCGATCCGGCTTGGCGTGGAGAGGACGGTAGTGGCCCTTCCGGGAGCCATATATATCGACGCCTTTTCGATATTGAGGCAGAACCTCTCTTGAGCGACACGCCGAACATTATCGTCAGTCGTCACACAATAGAACATGTGCCGGATCCGGTTGGATTTTTAAGCTCAATAAGGGCGGCGCTTGGCGCGAAATCGAGGGCGACGATATGGATCGAGACCCCTTGTGTCACGTGGATATTCCGGCATCGCGCCATGCAGGATTTTTTTTACGAGCATTGCTCGCTTTTTACCGCTCGATCATTAGCCCACGCCCTTGAGAAGAGCGGTTTTGCAAGGCCCCGAGTGCAGCATGTTTTCGGCGATCAATACCTCTGGGCGGAGGCAGTCGCGTCGGATTGCAATGTTGCCAGGTCTGTCACGGTGCATCAGGATCACGCTTCTCTCGCGAACCTGCTGTCCGAGTTCACCAATAGTTGGCGGCCAGAGATCGCTCGCGCAGCAGAGGCTGGGCCGGTGGCTCTCTGGGGCGCAGGCGCCAAGGGTGTAAGCTTTTCAATCATCGTTGACCCAAAGTGCGAATTGATCGATCACGTGGTGGATGTGAATCCTCACAAGCAGGGCAACTACTTGCCCGGATCAGGCTTGCCGGTAGTCTCACCCGAGGGCTCTGCCGCGCGGTCACCGCATACAATTTACGTCATGAACCCGAACTATATGGATGAAATTTCGGCTACCGTCCGGGAAGTCGGCCTTTCTGCGAAGCTGATATCCGTCGACTAGCCGCTTCGGCAACACCGAGGCTGGGGAGAAGTAAAGCCAAATGGCTCAAGTATCGATCGGAGTTCCCGTATATAACGGCGCTACGACCCTTGCTGCCGTTCTCGAGTGTATCCGTGTACAAACTTTCTCGGACTTTGAGGTTATCATTTCCGACAACGGGTCAACCGACGACAGCCGGAAAATTGCAGCTGATTTTTCCCTGCGGGATGCGAGATTCAGACTCGTCGAGCAACCGAAGAATATTGGCGCGAAAAATAACTTCCTTGCTCTGGTCGAAATGGCGGGAAGTGATCTCTTCATGTGGCGCGCCGATGACGAGCTTAGCAATCCTGACTATCTTTCGACGCTGAAGCGTCATTTTGATGAAAATCCCCGTCTTGCACTTGCAGCTCCACGTATTCGGTTCGTTCACGATGACGGGTCTACAAACTACGAAGAAGGCTTTGCGATACCGCCTATACGAGGGCGGGCGAAGCGCATCGGAGAATCGCTGCTGGGAGCCAGCCCTTCCTGGTTTTTGGGTCTGTGGAGGAAGGACGTACTTCGCGCTGCGTTGGATGAGGTGCTGCCGACCTATCCATACGTATGGGGGTGGGATCCGATAACGCTTCTTCCCGTTCTTCTGGATGAGGGGGTCGAAACGGATGCACGTGCAATCCTTATCAAGCGGAGTATTTCACCAGCGCGCTACAGATGGCGCGTACCTGCGAGTGAAATGTGGGAGATGCGCCGCGCATTTCGAAGGACATGTTTTGCGGTTTTGGAGCGACGGAAGTGGACCATAGCAGAGCGGTGCATTCTTTCAGTCTACCTCGTGCGTTTTGCCAATCTTCGAGTGTACCGGTTCTGGAAGACGATGCGGGCGCAGGTGCGGGAGCTTCTTGGTGACCGAAGGTGACAGGAGGCGTGGGAAACCACCGGGACGCGGTATGAAAGTGCTTCTGACAGGCGGATCGGGTTTCATCGGACGAATGACAATTGCACCGCTGGTGGACGCTGGTGTCGATCTGCATATCGTTGCCAGAGGGGCGCCTGATGCGAGCACCGGTGGAATCTGGCACCGTGCCGACCTGTTGAATGCGGACGAAATTAGATATCTCGTCACGTCGCTGAAACCCGACATCGTAGTGCATCTTGCATGGTGTGTAGAGCACGGCCATTTCTGGAGCGATCCTGCGAACCTAGATTGGGTTGCCGCAACCGCGAACTTGATACGGGCGGCTGCAGAAGCAGGCGCTTCGCGCTTTGTCGGAGTTGGAACCTGCTATGAGTACGATTGGCCCGCTGCTGGAGATTGTAATGAGCTTACGACCTCCTTGGCTGCTCATACACTGTATGATGCAGCGAAAGATGCTTCGCGGCGAGTCATGGAGATGTTTTGCGCTGACAACCAGATGAGTTTCGCTTGGGCCCGGCTGTTCTTTCTTTATGGTCCGGGGGAGAATCCAGCACGCCTCGTGTCCTCTGTTGCCAGCGCGCTTGTTCGTGATAGCAAAGCAAAGGTGTCACGCGGGCTGGCGGTACGGGACTTCATGGATGTCCGAGACGTTGGTGCAGCCTTGGCAAAGCTTGCTTTGTCGCAGGTGAAGGGCGCAATAAACATTGCAAGCGGTGAGGGCGTGAGGATATCCGACCTTGTGTTGAAGATGGGCGATCTGGCTGGCTGTCCCGATCTCATCAATATAGGCGCATTGCCTGATCGACCGGGAGATCCACCGAGAATAGTGGCGGATACGCGACGGTTGCGTGAAGAACTGGGATTCCGGCCATCGATCAGTCTGGAACAGGGACTTGGAGACGCGCTGAGCTATTGGCGCGCAAGGTTGATATGAGATTGCGGTTGCCGGAGCGACCGGGTGATAAATAGTGAACAGGGCGTGCGCTTACCGTGCCGCCGACCTTTTGATCGGGCAGGAAGATGAAATCCTACACAAAAGCTAGGCGGTTTCTGAGAAGGCAGTCGTACCTTATTCAGAGCATTCGCCACCGTCTGGTAACCGGAGAGGACTGGCCGAGAATTGTTTTTATTCACACCGTGAAGACGGGAGGGACGTCCATCAATAACTATTTCAAGGATTATCTCGGCTCAAGTCGAAGCGGAAAGATAATGCTCTTCGACGACTTTCTGCGCACGGAGGATGAGGCAGTCTTGATCGCGCGGGCGCGCAAGGCAAGGTATGTGGGCGGGCATATTTCGTGGGACACATACCAGAAAATTAAGGATGAACGAACGCGGTCGTTCACTATTTTCCGGGAACCTTATGACCGGTTGAGATCGCTCTACTACTATCTCACCAATATGCCTGCAGGTTTTCGAGGCATAGAAACGGTTGCGGATATCAAAGGGTACTCGATGCGGGAGTTTCTCGCCGCTGACCATAAGTGGATCGATTTTTATGCGAACAACTTTCTTGCACGCCAGTTCGCCGGGTCACTCGATGTGATTCCGAGGTCGGAGGGGGAAAGGCTAAAGCTCGCGGACGCCGCGATAAAAAATCTAGCCACAATGGATGTGCTTGGATTTCACGATGACTTTGAATCCGCGTTTGCAAAAATTGTTGGTATGGCGGGTCTGCCCGTCCCTGAAGCGAGCCCCCGTCTCAATGTGACAATGGGTTTGCTCTCAAGTACCGAAGAGCGGGAGAAATCGAAGCAGGCACTCAACGAGGAAATGCGCGAACTCGCCGCGCCGCTCGTTGAGGCTGATTTGATGATCTACACCCACTTCAACAAGCTGCGCGGCGGCGCTTAGATCGCTTCGCGGTCGATCCTCAAGGCTTCAGCACCACGCGTCCCATGACCGTTCCCTTGCGGAGGTCATCGAGTGATTTCGAGCCTTCGCCGAGCGGGCGTTCGCTGACGGGGATCGGATCGATCTTGCCCGCTTTCACGAGCTCCATCATCTCATGCGTCTCGGCGAGCGAGCCGACATAGGAGCCGCCGATCGTGAGGGCGCGCATGGGGAAGAGCGGGATCGGCATGGCGAAACCGCCGCCGAAAAGACCGACGACGACCACCCGGCCACCTTTGCGAACGACGCTGGTCGCGAATTTGAGGGACGCCTCCGAGCCGACGAAGTCGACCGCGGCAGGCACCCCGCCATCCGTGTCGGCGAGCACCTTCTTGATCGCCTCCGGGTCTTTCGGATTGTAGACCTCGTGAGCACCGCTGCCCTTTGCCGACTGCAGCTTGTTCTCGTCCACATCCGCGCCGAGCGGCGCAGAGGGGAAGAGGGCCTTCGCAAATTGCAGACCCATCATGCCGACACCGCCGAGCCCGACAACCATCACGCGCTCTTCCGGGCTGATGTCGCCAAGCTTCTTCATGGCGCTGTAGGCGGTGAGGCCGGAGCACATATAGGTCGCCGCAAGCCCGTCGGCGACGCCCTTGTAGTCGAGCAAGTAGCGCGGATGCGGCACCAGGACGTGAGTGGCAAATCCGCCGGCGACCTGGATGCCGAGATTGCGCGGCTTGTTGCAGAGGTGCTCTTCGCCGCGCTTGCAGGTCGGGCA
>JACIYQ010000074.1 GCA_014359855.1 Parvibaculum sp. | reverse complement strand
GCCGCAAAGACCGCAGCGCCCGTGAACGCCGCGCCGAGCGACGCCAGGGCCCGCGCCCTGCCCACCTACCAGCAGATGCTGCTTGCGCATCTCGAACGCTACAAGCGCTATCCGCGCGGGCCGCAGCGGCGCGGCCAGGAGGGTATCGTTTATGTGCGCTTCGAGATCGACCGGCAGGGAAAGCTTCTCTCGCACAGCCTTGGCAAGAGTTCAGGCAATTCGCAGCTCGACGCCGGTGGACTTGAAACCGTGGTGAGAGCCGATCCCTTCCCACCCCTGCCGGATGCAATTGAGGGAGCGACGCTCGAAGTGACCGTGCCGATCCGCTTCAACCTCGACCGGTGATCGCGCGCCGTTTCAAGAAAGTATGAGCCCGCCATCGACGATGAGCGTCTGCCCATAGATGTAGGAGGAGAGCGGCGAGGCGAGGAAGAGCGCGGCGCCCGCCATGTCCTCCGGCGTGCCGAGGCGGCCTGCCGGGATGCCGCGGATCGCCATTTCGCGGCGCTTGGGATCCTCCGTCGTCACTTTCGTGAGCTTCGTGTCGACGAGGCCCGGCGCGATGCCGTTGACGCGGATGCCGTCGCCTGCCCAAGCTTCGCCGAGCGTGCGCGTGAGGCCGACGGCGCCCGCCTTCGAGGCGTTGTAGGCGGGGTTGCCGCGCGTCGCATGGAAGCCTGCTGTCGAGCTCACGGTGATGAGTGTGCCTTTCGCGGCGGCCAGCATGTCGTGAAATTTGATGGCGCAGGCCATGAGGCTGTTCAGGTTCACGTCCATGACCTTCTGGAAACCATCCATCCTGAATTCGCCGCGCTTGTAGATGACCGTGCCCTGGGAGAGCACGAGAATGTCGAGCGAGGAGAAGGGCGGCTTGTACGCCTCGATGGCATCGAAGTCGGAAATATCCATCCGCGCGTAGTGAAGGCCCGTCATGTCCGAGCCATCGGTGCCTTCGTAATCCTTCGCCGAGGCGCGCGTGCCCCAGACGTGGACCTCGGCGCCGCGCTCGCGAAAGGCATGGGCGATACCATTGCCGATGCCGCTCGAGCCGCCGGCGACGAGCGCACGCTTGCCGGTGAAATCCATGTCCTTCATTGCGTTTTCCTCCCTTGCGAACCGTCGGATTTATCACAAGGCACGGGGCTTATCCAATTGACCGGCCGCATGCGGAGAGGCACGCTTCGGGTAAAGGGAGGAAGAAAAATGACGCAGCTGTCTCATGTGCGCGGTGCGAGGACGCCGCCGCTACGTCAGGAGACGATCGGCGATGTGCTTTCCGCTGCGGCAGAACGGTGGCCCGATGGAGAGGCGCTGGTCTCCGTCCATCAGGACATCCGCTGGAGCTGGGCCGAGTTGAACGCGAATGCGGAGGCGCTTGCGGCTGGATTGTTCTCGCTCGGGCTCCGGCGCGGCGACCGGCTCGGCATCTGGGCTCCCAACTGCGCGGAGTGGACGCTGACGCAATTCGCGACCGCGAAGGCGGGGATCATTCCATTTGTGCGAGAGGTTGTAAGGGAGCTGGCGGCCGGCCGGCGGCCTGTCCGGGAAGCACCCTCTGCGCA
>JACIYQ010000073.1 GCA_014359855.1 Parvibaculum sp. | reverse complement strand
ATCTGCCCCTGTCTCTCGACGGCAGCCGGGCCGACCGGATTCTCGGCGCGGCGATCTCCTCAGAGCTTCCGCGCGGGTAAATCCGGCTCTTTTCGCCGCTTTTGACCCCCGCCGGGCCTTGGCCTAAATTCCCGCAACCTTAGAACCAGCAATGCGGGAAGACCCATGGCCCTCGACGCCGAAACACGCGACCAGCTCATTTCCTCCGTCCGCCGCTTCGTCGACGAGCGCCTTCGTCCGATCGAGGACAAGGTCTCCGAATCCGACAAGGTGCCGGACGAGATCGTCGAGGAAATGAAGGAGCTCGGTCTCTTCGGCATTTCCGTGCCGGTCGAATATGGCGGCCTCGGCCTCACCATGGAGGAAGAATGCCTCCTCATGTTCGAACTCGGCCGCACCTCGCCCGCCTTCCGCTCCGTCATCGGCACCAATGTCGGCATCGGCAGCCAGGGGATCGTCATGCATGGCCGCCAGGACCAGAAGGAATACTGGCTGCCGAAAATCGCCAGCGGCGAGACCATCATCAGCTTCGCGCTCACCGAGCCGGAGGCGGGTTCCGACGCCGCTTCCCTCAAGACCACGGCCATCCGGGACGGCGACCACTACGTGGTGAACGGCACCAAGCGCTACATCACCAATGCGAACAAGGCGCATGCCTTCACGCTGATGGCGCGCACCGATCCGAAGACGCCGGGCGCGAAGGGCGTCTCGGCTTTCGTCGTGCCGAGCGGCATTCCCGGCATCCATATCGGCAAGCCGGAAAAGAAGATGGGCCAGCAGGGCGCACATATCTGCGATGTGGTCTTCGAGGACGCCCGCATCCCGGCCGATTGCCTGCTCGGCACGGAAGAGGGCAAGGGCTTCGTCACAGCCATGCAGGTGCTGGAGCGCGGGCGATTGCACATCTCCGCCGTCTGCATCGGCGTTGCCGACCGTCTCGTCGAGGACTCGGTGAAGTATGCCGCCGAGCGCAAGCAGTTCGGCGAACCGATAGGCAACCTGCAACTCGTGCAGGCCATGCTCGCGGATTCGAAGATGGAAGCCTATGCGGGCCGCTGCATGGTGATAGACGCCGCGCGCCGCCGCGATGCGGGCGAGAATGTCGCGACCGAAAGCTCCTGCGCCAAACTCTTCTGCTCCGAAGCCGTCGGTCGCATCGCCGACCGCGCGGTGCAGGTTCATGGTGGTGCGGGCTATGTCGCCGACTACGGAATCGAGCGCTTTTATCGCGACGTCCGCATTTTCCGCATCTACGAAGGCACCAGCCAGGTCCAGCAGGTCATCATCGCTCGCAATCTGTTGAAGGCCGTGAACTGAGGCTGCGGCATCGCGCCACAGCAGATCCAGTCCCTCTCTTTTGACACGTCCGCTCCCGCTCCCGATACTGCGCGGAAAAGGGGGCAGGCCTTTGGCTGATCGGCAACAGGATATGCGACGGAAAAATGCGTTGCGCCGCAGGCGCGCGGCGCCTTCGCTTGCCTCGCGCCTTCTCCTCGGTCTCGTTACCCTGTCGATCCTCTTTCCCGCGCTTGCGGGCAGCCTCGCCGCACGGCCGTTTCAGCAGACAGGCGTTTTCGAAGACCGCATCGTCATCTGCACGGGAAGCGGCCTGAAAGTCATCTTCCTCGACGCAAACGGCGACCCCGTTTCCGGCGGCGAGGAACAAATGGACTTCGCGGCGGGCCTCTGCGCGCCGATGGCGACGGCCGCGCTCGCCGAATTCCGGGACGATCTCTTCACCCGGCTGCGGCAACCGCGCGTGCCCGATCTGCCGCGCCCCGCCGCCGCGATCCTCGTGCCGCATGGCACCGAGCATCCTCCATCCCTCACCACGGGTCCGCCTGTCCTCGTCTGAATTCTTCACCGACCTTCAGACAAGACAGGAAAAGATCCAATGTTGTTTCAGCGCTCCCTGGCAGCGCGGCGTGCGGTTTTGCGCGCCGGCACAGCCACCGCCGCCCTCATGGCGGTATTCTGGATGCTTCCCGCGAACGCAGCGGAAGAAGCCAAGGAGGAAAGCACCTCCGCCATCGAAATACCCGAACTCGTGATCTCCGCCCCCGCGGAGGAGCACGGCCCCTCCGAAACGGTAAAGGTTGGCGACGTCACGGGCCCGTCCGCGCGCGATGCGGGCGAGCTTCTCTCGCGCATGCCGGGAGTGACGGCGGGCCGCATGGGCGGCCATGGTTCCGACATCAGCATTCGCGGCATGTCGGAAGACAGGATCGCCGTCATCAGCGACGGCGCCTATGTCTTCGGCGCCTGTCCGAACCGCATGGACCCGCCCACGTCATCCATGATGCCCATGTCCGGCGACAGCATCACCGTCCGCCGTGGCTATCAGTCCGTGCTCGATGGCCCGCCGGCACCCGCCGGCACCGTCTCGCTCGAAAGGGCCGACCCGGCCGATTTCGCCGAAGGACTCTCGGGCAACGTCGAGGCCGGTATCGAATCGAATGGCACACAGCGCTATACGAACATGCAGGCCCGCGCCGTCGAACACGGCAGCTATATCCGCGGCTTCATGACCGGCCGCCGCGCCGGCAACTACGAAGACGGCTCCGGCCGCGAGGTCCGCTCCGCCTTCAAGCAGTATGGCGGCGGTGGAGAAGTTGGCCTGCGTTACGGCGCGGATTCGCTCCTTTCCCTCTCCATGGAACGAAATGTCGTTGAAGACGCATTTTTCGCGGGCGCCGGCATGGATGCGCCATGGACCGCGACGAATACCTACCGTCTCGCGGTTGAGCACAATTTCGAGGAAGCCGGCGCCTTCAAGGGGTTCGAGGCGAGCGTCTACGGTTCCTTTGTCGACCACGTGATGGACAACTACTCGCTGCGGACGCCCGGTGCGATGACCATGCGCACCGATGCGACATCCGACACGCGCGGCACCCGGCTCGCGGGTATTTTCGAGTTCGGTGATGTGGATGTGACGGTCGGTGGCGACTACCGCCGCAACGACCGCGACGCGACGAGCTATTCGTCCATGATGGCCGCCATTCCGCCGGCCACGATTTCCAACTACACATGGCCGGGCATGGAAATCGAGGATGCCGGCTTGTTCGTCGAGGCAAACGCGCCGCTGACGGCAAAGACGGACCTTACCGCCGGTATCCGCACCGATTTCGTCTCCGTCAAAGCGACGAAAGCCGACCTCCTGCCGGGCGGCATGGGCGCGGTCTCGGCCCGCACGCTCTACGGGACCTTCTACGGTGTCACGCAGACGGATCGGGATGAGACCAACGTAAGCGGCCTCGTTCGCGTCACGCATGACTTCGGCGGCTTCTCCGGTTGGGCAGGTGCGAGCCGCGCCGTACGCACGGCGGATGCGACCGAGCGAGGCATTGCCCGTGCGCCTGCAATGGGAAACGGCGGTTGGGTCGGCAATCCGGGCCTAGACCCCGAAAAGCATCACCAGCTCGATACGGGCATCGAGACGGTACGCTCCGTCTGGAAAGCATCCACGAGCGTCTGGTACGACAACGTGCAGGACTTCATCTCGCGTGACATTGCGCGCGGCCAGTCAGGTGTTCTCGTGAATGACGGCGTGTCGAGCATCTTCCGCAATGTCGATGCGGAACTCGCGGGCTTCGACGTCGCGGGACAATGGGCATTTGCGCCGTCCTGGCATGTCGGCGCCGACCTTGCCTATACCTATGGCGAGAACACGACCGACAACCGGCCCCTCTATCAGATATCGCCCTTCAGCGGCAGTGTGGAGCTGGTCTACGACGTGACCGAATGGAGCGCGGGCGCGCGCATGCGCTGGGCCGCGAAACAGACGCGGGCCGACACGAGCACCGCCACCGGTTCGGGCCTCGACGTTCGCGAGACGCCGGGCTACGCGGTGATCGATCTCTTCGGCACATGGCAGCTTGCCAGCGCGGTCGAGTTGCGGGGTGGCATCGCCAACCTTCTCGACACCGCCTATGCGTCTCACCTGAGCCGCGGGAACGGTTTCGATCCGGCTGTGGTCCAGGTGAACGAGCCGGGACATTCGGCCTACATCCAGGTGAACCTGGAGTTCTGACCGGCAGGGGAGGCGGCTCTCTGCTGCCTCCCACGCTCTCGCCTGGCATGCGCCGATGCGTTAGCCTCGTCGCATGTCGCGCATCTTCCCGCTCCTTCTTCTTCTCGCTTCCCTCTCGGCCTGCGCGCCGCAGATGATGACGGTCGGCGATCCGGTCTTCGAACCGCGCATCGAGCATGCCTCCGCCCCCCGCGCGGTCATGGCCGATGGCGCCCGCCTGCCCATGCTTGTCTTCGAGGCAGAGGAGCCGCGCGCCGTCCTTCTCGCGCTGCATGGCTTCAACGATTACTCGAATTCCTTCGCCGAGCCGGGTCCCGGCCCGTGGTTCGCCCGGCAGGGCATCACGCTTGTCGCAATCGACCAGCGCGGCTTCGGCCACGCGCCCGGTCGTGGGCTCTGGGCGGGCGGTCGGCGCATGGCGGAGGACGTGGCGGCCGTCGCCGCGCTTCTTCGTGCCGAATATCCCGGTCTCCCTCTCTACCTGATAGGCGAGAGCATGGGGGGCGCCGTTGCCATGCGCGCCATGGCACTTGATGCGCCGCCCGACGTTGACGGTCTCATTCTTTCCGCGCCCGCCGTCTGGGGCTGGCAGGAGTTGAGCGGATTTTACGGCTCGGTTCTCTGGACCGCCGCCCATCTTGCGCCGTCGGCGACGTTGACGGGACGCGGCCTCGAGATATGGCCTTCGGACAACATCGAAATGCTGCGGGCTCTCGCCCGCGATCCCGTGGTCATCAAGGAAACCCGCATCGACACGCTCTATGGCCTCGTCGGGCTGATGGACAGCGCCTATGACGCGGCGTCTGAAATCCGCAAGCCTGTGCTTCTTCTTTATGGCGCGAAGGATGAGATCGTCCCCGCCGCCGCGATCGCCGGCACGGTCGAAAGGCTCGCAGCCACGCAAGCAAACGTCACATCCGCCTGCTATCCGGACGGCTATCACATGCTGCTGCGCGATCTCGAAAGGGAGCAGGTCTGGAAGGACATCGCGGCCTGGATCGCGCAAACCGCGCCGCCGCTGCCGTCAGGCCATGAGGGAGACCTGCGGCAATGTGGGCCTCTTGCCGGTCGCGATTGACGGCATAGACTTTAAACGGGAGCGGTTCGGGCCGCTTGTGTCGGGGGGAGTACTTTCTTGATCCGGAAGGAGAATGAAATGGTCAATGAAGTCTCGAAAAACGAAAACCGCAAAAGCCCATCCTTGTTTCCGCAGGATCCTTTTTCCGCGTTCCGGGAGGAAATGAACAGTCTGATCGATCGCGCCTTCGGGCGGGGGTTCGGCCTGTTCGATGCGCCGTCGCTCGGCCGTTTCGGTGCGGGCCACATCACGCCGCAAGTCGACCTCCATGAAAACGACAAGGACTACTCGCTCACCGCGGAACTTCCCGGCATGGAGGAAAAGGATGTCGAACTCAGCGTGCATGACGGCGTGCTGACGCTGAAGGGCGAGAAGCGTTACGAAAAGAAGGATGAGAAGGGCGAGGCGCGCATCGTCGAGCGTCACTACGGCAGTTTTCAGCGCATCTTCACGCTGCCGGCCGATGTCGACGACGCGAAGATAGACGCGAAATTCGACAAGGGCGTCCTGAAAGTCACCATGCCGAAGAAGCCCGGTGCCTCTCCGGCTAGCCGCCGCATTTCGATCGGCAAGGGGTAATCTCGCTCAGGCGTTCTGCGAAAGCGCAGGTTCCGCATTGCCGTTCTCATCGTCCTCGGGCGCCTGCTCCCTGGCAGGCGCCTTTTCTTCGCCGAAGCGGATTTTGAGCTCCCGCTCGAGATCGGCGAAGAGTTCCGGAACATGCTCGAGATGCGGCCTCTCCGCCTTGAGAATGGAACGGAAGAGCCGTGCCTTCAGTTGCGCAATGTCGAGTCCCGATTTCTGCACCGCGGCGGGCGCACTGCTTGCCACGATGTCGACCAGCCTGTCGGCGGCGTGAAGCCGGCCCCACAGATAGTCGTTCTCCCTGGCGCGACGGCTGAAGAAGGCGGCGAAGTAACCGAGATCGCGCCCCATCAAAGTGGCGGGCGCGCCGCCCTCGCGGATCGAGCGTGCGTCCTCCGGGCTGATACGGTCCACCTGCACGGTGTCCACGTCGTCGAGATCCTGCCATTTGTTGAGCGGCAGCGTCAGCACGTCGAAGAAGGGGAAGCCGACATAAGCCTGTACCAGTTCAGAACGGATATCGTGGGGCAGGGTGCTTGCCGCCATCTGGACGAAATGATGGTC
>JACIYQ010000072.1 GCA_014359855.1 Parvibaculum sp. | reverse complement strand
CCGGTCTTCTCGGGCTGGATGTTTGCGGAAAGCCCCGGCCTCAACGCGCTGGAACACCCCGTCTACGACGTCTGGGTGACGGACTGCAAAACTTCCTCCGGCGACGCGTCGAGCGGCAGCGAATAGAAGTCGGCTTCCTCTGTCGTCGCCAGGAAGAGCTGCGCGCGATATTCGTTGCGCGAAATCTCGATCGCGCCGAACTGCGTGAGATGCGAGGTCACGAACTGCGTGTCGAGCAGCCGGTAGCCGCCCCGGATGAGCCGCGCCACGAGATAGACGAGCGCTACCTTGCTTGCATCGGTCGCGCGGCTGAACATGCTCTCGCCGAAAAAGGCCGCGCCCAGCGAAACGCCGTAGAGCCCGCCCATCAGCAGGCTTCCCTGCCAGCACTCGACCGAATGCGCGCGCCCGGCCGCATGAAGATCGCAATAAAGGCCGACGATGCGGTCGTTGATCCAGGTGCCGTCGCGGTTCGGCGCCGCTTCCGCGCAGCCGAGCATCGTTTCGCGAAAGGCCGTATCGACCCGCACCTCGAAAGGCTGCTGGCGGATCGTGCGCCTCAGCCTCTTGGGAACATGAAATCTGTCGAGAGGCAGGATGCCCCGCGCCTCCGGATCGATCCAGTAGAGCTGCGGATCGTCACGCGATTCCGCCATCGGAAACACGCCATAGGCATAGGCGCGCAGCAGTACCTCGGCGTCAATCTCGCTCATTTCGTTTCCGCAAACGTCCTGACCCTCGCCGCCATTCCGGCGCGGGTCAGCCCTGCTGCTTCTTCAGGAAGTCTTCGAGCCAGTGGATGTGGTACTCGCCGTTGATGAAATCCGGTTCGTTTACAAGGTCCTGGAAGAGCGGGATCGTCGTCTTGATCCCGTCGATGACGAACTCGTGCAGCGTCCGGCGAAGCCGCATCAGGCACTCGTTGCGGTTGCGCCCGCTCACCACCAGCTTGCCGATCAGGCTGTCGTAATAGGGTGGAATCCGGTAGCCCGAATAGACCGCGCTGTCGACGCGCACGCCAAGCCCGCCTGGCGTATGGAAATCCTTGATGGTGCCCGGCGAGGGCGCGAAGGTCTTCGCGTCTTCCGCGTTGATGCGGCACTCGATGGCGTGGCCGCTGAACTCGACGTCTTCCTGCCGGAAGCTCATCTCCAGGCCGGCGGCGATGCGGATCTGTTCGCGCACGAGGTCGATGCCGGTGACGGCTTCCGTGATCGGATGCTCCACCTGCAGGCGCGTATTCATCTCGATGAAAAAGAACTGCCCGTCCTCATAGAGAAACTCGACCGTGCCGACGCCGAGATAGCCGAGCCCTTTGATGGCGCGCGAGACGATGCCGCCGATCTCGTCGCGCTGCTGCGCGTTGAGGGCGGGGGAGGGGCACTCCTCGAGCACCTTCTGGTGGCGCCGTTGCAGCGAGCAGTCGCGCTCGCCCAGATGGGCCACATTGCCGTGTGAATCGGCAATCACCTGCACCTCGATATGGCGCGGTTGACCGAGATATTTTTCCATGTAGAGCGAGTCGTCGCCGAATGCGGCCTTGGCCTCCGCCCGCGCCGTCGAGAGCGCCGAGGAAAGCTCGCCCTTCGAACGCGCAACCTTCATGCCGCGCCCGCCGCCGCCCGCCGCCGCCTTCACGAGCACGGGATAGCCCGTCTCCTCGGCGACCTTGTAGGCCTCCTCGTCAGTGCGGATCGCCCCGTCGGAGCCTGGCACGCAGGGAATGCCGAGCTTCCTTGCCGTGACCTTCGCCTGGATCTTGTCGCCCATCAGGCGGATATGGTCGCCGCTCGGTCCGATGAAGGCGATGCCATGGGCGGCAAGAATATCGGCGAATTTCGCGTTCTCCGACAGGAAGCCATAGCCGGGATGCACCGCGTCCGCGCCCGTGATTTCGCAGGCCGAGATGATCGCCGGAATGTTCAGATAGCTCTCGCTCGCGGGCGCGGGGCCGATGCACACGCTTTCGTTCGCGAGGCGGACATGCATCGCGTCCGCATCCGCGGTCGAATGGACCGCGACTGTCTTGATACCCATCTCGCGGCAGGCGCGATGGATACGCAGCGCGATTTCGCCGCGGTTTGCAATGAGGACCTTTTCGAACATGCGCGGCGGCCCGTCCTTACTCGATCACGAAGAGCGGTTCGCCGAACTCGACCGGCTGCCCGTCATCGACGAGAACGGCGGTGAGCTTGCCGGAC
>JACIYQ010000071.1 GCA_014359855.1 Parvibaculum sp. | reverse complement strand
TTGAAGGGCGCCGTTCAGGATCGCGGCCTTTCCTTCTTCCACAAGCATTTCGCGCACGGGCTTCATTCGCCATACTGGTGGCTCAAATGCGCCGTCGGCGTGAAGCGCGAGGATGTGAAGATCGTCAATCTCTACAAGCGTTTTCTCGAATGGGACATCCTGCAGGGTCCGTGGCTGACGCGCGCACTCGAAAGGATCGCGGGTCCACTGATGGGCAAGAGCGTCGTTCTCTACTTCACCAAGGGAGCGGCGTGAACGCATGACGCATCTCACCTGGGGCGACAGGCCGCCCGAAAATTTCTTCGACGGCTCCTGCGCGCGCATCCTCGAACTGCAGCGCGATAATGGCGCGATCCCCTGGTATGATGGCGGCGTGATCGACCCGTGGAACCACACGGAAGCGGCGATGGGGCTGACCGTGCTCGGCGAGATCGGGCATGCGCGCCGCGCCTTTCGCTATCTCGCCGAAACGCAGTTGAAGGACGGCTCCTGGTGGGGCCAGCTCGGAAGCGCCGTGCCCTTTGACGAAGAGGAACAGCGCTTCACCGGCGACGAGTCCGATGCGGGCCATCCCGTTCGCGACACGAATTTCGCCGCCTATATCGCGACCGGCGCCTGGCACCATTACCTCGTGACGCGCGACCGCAAATGGCTCGGCGAAATCTGGCCGCATGTCGAGGCGGCGATGGGCTTCGTGCTGGCGCATCAGAGCAGCCATGGCGATATCCGTTGGGCCGCGAACGATCCGCATACGCCCGAAGACGATGCGCTCATCACCGGCTCCTCCTCGATCTACAAAAGCATCGAATGCGCCGCGCAGATCGCGCGCGAGCTCGGGCACCCGACCCGCGACTGGATGGAAGCACGTGCGCGTCTCGGCGAGGCGCTGCGCGACAAGCCGCACCGCTTCGACCGCACATGGGAACCCAAGGACCGCTATTCGATGGACTGGTACTACCCCGTTCTCGCGGGCGTCGTCACCGGCGAGGCAGCGCGGAAGCGTCTTGCCTGGAAGTGGGACATCTTCGTTGCCGAGGGCAAGGGTTGCCGCTGCGTGATGGACCAGCCCTGGGTGACGGTCGCCGAAAGCGCGGAACTCACCATGGCGCTCCTCGTCGCCGGCCAGCGCCGGCAGGCCGAAGCCATGCTCTCATGGCAGCATCAGTGGCGCGCAGACTGCGGCGCCTACTGGATGGGCTATCAGTTCGCCGACGAAGTTGCCTGGCCGGCCGAAAAGCCCGCATGGACCGCCGCCGCCGTGATCCTCGCGACCGACGCGATTACCGGCATGACGCCCGCCGCGTATCTCTTCGCCGAGCGCACGCTAGCCGAGGCGGCGGAGTAGCCTCAGGCTCTTCACTGTCTTCTCTTCCGCGAAGAGATTGGACGCGAGCGCCATCTTGTAGATTTCGTAAGGCGGGCGGCCGCCGTCCTTCGGGTCCGGAAAGACATCGTGGATCGCCAGAATGCCGCCCGGCATGACGCGCGGCGCCCAGTGGCGGTAGTCGGTGAGCGCCGGTTCCATGCCGTGACCGCCATCGATGAAGACCATGGCAAGCGGCGTCGCCCAACCCTTCGACACAACCTCAGACGGCGCGACGAGCGGCACCACCGTGTCCTCGAGCCTCGCCATGCGCAGGGTCCGGCGGAAGAGCGGGAAGGTATTGAGCCGATCCGTCTCCGCGTCGTAGAGCGCCTCGTCGTGATGTTCCCAGCCCTTCTGGTTTTCTTCCGAGCCGTAGTGATGGTCGAGCGCGTAGAGAACGGCGCCGTTCCGCTGGCAGGCGGCGCCGATATAGACGGTCGACTTGCCGCAATAGGAACCGATTTCGAGCACGGGGCCGGAGCGCGAGGCTTCGAGCGCCGCGTCATGCAGCGCCCGGCCCTCGTCCGGGTCCATGAAACCCTTGATGCTCTCGATATCGATCGGAAGGTCCACCGCGCGCTTCTCGCCTGAAAGTGAGCCGTTTCCGTCGCATGTCCGGGGCGAGACGGCAAGCGGGTTAACGCCCTCTCAACCAATGGGAAACGAATGGCGGGGATAATAGCGGCTTCCCGAAGCCCCGGAGCCCCAGATGAGCGACGCCGCACGCAAGGTTGAACAGGACGAGTATGAGGCCATAAGGGACGCCGTCTGCGCGACACCGCGTGGCCGCTGGTTCCTCGAGGAATATGCCCGCCGCAACCGCAGCACCGACACGGACGAGGTGATTTCGGCAATCGGCAGGCTCTACGACCTCGCACGGGAAACGGCGGCCGATGCCCGCTTCGGCTTCCTCTATCACGACATGCAGCAGATGCGGCGCGCGATGGACGAAACGCGCAAGGCGATTGCCGCCGTGAAACCCGGCGACCGGCACAATCGCATGGAGATGGAACCGGACGATCTGGCCGCCGTCGCGGAAGCCGCCGAACGCGCGGCAGGCGACATCGCCAAGGCCGCGGAAAGATTGCAGGAGATTGGCGAGACGCTTCGCGCTGCGGGCGCCGACGCCGATCTCTGTGACGAAATCGAAAATCACGCGACCGGCATCTTCATGGCCTCGGCCTATCACGAGATGACGGGCAAACGCATCGGCCTCATCGTCGAGGCACTCGGCGAAATGGAAACCCATATCGCCCGCGTGATCGCGCATTGGGAAGAGGAAGCGGCGAAAGCCTGACTTCGTTCGTCAGATGCCGGTTTCGTGATTGATGCAGCCGACGCTCCACTGGGACGCGCCATCCACAATCCGGTGACCGAGCCGCGTGACCGAGAGCGGCGCGACCTCGATGCGAAGCGCCGTGCCGAGGTCGATGTCGAGCGCAAGGGCGATCGCCGCCCGTATGACATTCGCATGCGCGACGGAGACGAGCGTATTCCCGGCATAGTGGTCCGTCAGCCGCTGCACGCCCTCATAGACGCGCGTTGCAAGATCGAAAAAGGTCTCACCTTCAGGCGGCTGTATGTCGACCGGGTTCGACCAGTCGAGCGTCCGGTTCGCGGCGAAGACATCGTTGAAGCTCCGCCCCTGCCAGAGCCCGTAATTCTGGTCGTTGAACGCAGCAACGGCGATGGGATCGGCGCCGTCCTTGAGCGCGAGGGCGGTCACCCGCGCGCGGACAAGCGGCGAGGACAGCCAGACGGCGGTCGCAGGCAGGCGCCGCGCAATGGTGGCGGCGAGCGAGGGATCGACAGGTTCGGGCGCGACATCGAGTTGACCGTAGTAGCGGTTTTCCTGCCCCTGAACCGGCGCATGGCGAATCCATATCCATTCCGTGCGCGTACCGCTCATAGCCAGCCGCGATATTTGAAGAACACGTAGGGCAGGATCGCGAAAATCACCATGAGGCCGAGCGACATCGGGTAGCCGTAGAGCCATGAGAGCTCCGGCATGAAATCGAAATTCATGCCGTAGATGCTGGCAATGAGCGTCGGCGGAAGGAACACCACCGCGGCAACCGAGAATATCTTGATGATGCTCGTCTGCTCGTTGTTGATGAGGCCAAGCGTCGCATCGAGCGTGAAGCTGATATTGTTGGCGAGAAAACTCGCATGATCGCTGAGCGAAGAAATGTCGCCAGCGATGGTCTTAAAGCCGCGCTCCATTGCCTTTGGCAGTTTCTCCTCGCTGGGGCGCGCGACGAAACTGACAAGACGCGCGAAGCTGACGAGGCTTTCACGCGCTTGCGAGGTGAGCGCATATCCGCGCCCGATGCGGGACAGGATGACATTGTAGTCTCTCTTGGGGCGCACCTCATGGGCGAATACTTCGCGGGAAAGCGCGTCAATGTCGCCTTGCACGCGCTCCAGAATGTCGGCAACGCGATCGACGATCGCGTCGAGGAGCCCGGCGAGCACTTCTTCCCCCGTAGCGCAGGGCATCACGTGGCGCTGGCTCTGCACGGCGTAGAGCCTGAACGGCGTCGGCTCGGCATAGCGCAATGTCACAAGCCTGTGCCCCGCCAGGACGAAGGTGACGGGCACGCTAACCGGGTTCGGCGTGTCGGCTTGCGTGATCATCATTGCCGTCATGTAGAGCGCATTTTCCTCGTGATAGAGGCGGCTCGACATCTCGATTTCCTGCATATCCTCCTCGGTCGGCACATTGAGCCCGAGCACCTCATCGAGAAAGGCCAGGGCCTCGTCGGTGGGCGAAACCACGTCGACCCAGACGGCGCCGTCGGGGACGGGATCGCCCATGGCGACCCCGGTCGGCTTCAGCATCCCGTTCGAGGGGATATAGGCTGTTATCATCGAATCTGCCGCTTCCGCTGGTTTGATGCGGCGATGATGCCTGCACAGCGCGGGCGGGACAATCCGTTCGGGTCCGGGCCGCGGCAATTCATTCCAAGATAATTCCTTGACATTTCGGGAGAAAAGCCTCATGTCACACGCAATCGTTCGCGTGTGCGCGCTTTGCGCTGCCCCTTGGCACCGCCTGACCCCCGGACGATTCGACCCCTTCCCGATTCCAAGCGCGTTGGAACGCGGCAAGA
>JACIYQ010000070.1 GCA_014359855.1 Parvibaculum sp. | reverse complement strand
CGGTTGACCGAGAAGTGCCGGCCATAATCGCGCAGGAAGTCGATGTAGCGGAGATCGTCGAGCCAGTCCCTGTTGTTCACCATCAGGGCGTCGCTCTTGCCATCTCCGAAGCTGAGGAACCTGGTGAAGACTTTTTTGATGCCTGCGAGGTTCTCGTCGATCTTGTCGTCGGTGAGCAGCGGCCGCGCATCGTCGCGAAAGCTCGGATCGCCGATACGCGTCGTACCGCCACCCATGAGAGCGATGGGCTTGTGCCCGGCCTTCTGCAGCCAGCGCAGCAACATGATCTGCACGAGGCTGCCCGCATGGAGGCTCGCCGCCGTGGCGTCAAAGCCGATATACCCCGTCACCATCTTTTCGGTCGCGGCCTCGTCGAGGGCCTCGGCGTCGGAAAGCTGATGGATGAAGCCGCGCGCTTCAAGTTCGCGCAGGAAATCGGATTTGAAGCTGGACATCTGTATCGCTCGGGGTTTCGGATAGGCTTGAAAGCGCGGCTGGTGTATCACGCTTTGGGTAGGGGAAAAACGGATAAACGCCCATGATTCGCGCCCTCGGGCTTATGAGCGGCACTTCTCTCGACGGCATCGATGCCGCGATCATCGAGACGGACGGTGAGGGAATCGTGCGCGCCGGAGCCTCTCTCTCCGTGCCCTACAAGCCGGAAGAACGTCTGCTGCTCAGCATGGCGCTGGAAGCCGCGAAATCCTGGGAGCCGGATGAACTCCTGCCGGAAGAAATTGCGGAGGCCGAGCGTCATCTGACCCTCGCCAACGCCATTGCGGTCCGCACGCTGCTCGCCGATGCCGGATTGAAGCCCGCGGATATCTCGATCATCGGTTTCCACGGACAGACCGTGCTGCACCAGCCAGAGCGCCACCGTACTGTGCAGATCGGCCTTGGCGATGTTCTGGCGAAGCTGACCGGGATTGATGTGGTGAACGATTTCCGCAGCGCCGATGTCGCGGCCGGAGGGCAGGGCGCTCCTCTCGTTCCGCTTTATCATCAGGCTCTGGCCCGTAGCGCGGGTATCAAGGAGCCGATTGCCATCATCAATATCGGTGGCGTCGGCAACATCACCTATGTGGGCACGGATGGCTCGTTGATCGCATTCGACACCGGACCGGGCAATGCGTTGATCGACGATTGGGCGTTTGCCCATACAGGCGAGCCGCTCGACCGCGATGGGGCGCTGGCCCTTGCGGGCGAAGTCGACATGGACGTTCTCGAAGAGCTGATGAACCACGCTTTCTTCGAGGCACCGCCGCCGAAGTCGCTCGACCGCTTCTCCTTCTCGCCCGAAGCGGTTGCGCATCTCTCCCCGGTGGACGGCGCAGCGACACTGACAGCCTTCACCGTCGAGACGATTGCCCGCGGGCTCGCCCATGTGCCGGGCATACCGTCGCGCTTCGTCGTGTGCGGGGGTGGTCGCCGCAATCCGGTGCTCATGTCGATGTTGAGCAAGCGTTTGCAGGGAGGTGTCTTGCCCGCCGAAGATCTGGGCTGGAAGGGCGATGATGTGGAAGCGGAAGCCTTCGCCTATCTGGCAGTACGGGCGCTTCGTGGCCTGCCTCTCAGCCTGCCCGCCACGACGGGCGTGCCGCAGCCTATGCCCGGCGGAAGGTTCCACCGGGCCAGTCACAGCGACTAGAGGTCAGCCCTTTTCAGGCGCAACGGCGAGGCGCTTGTCGAGATAGGCGCCCACCGTCGCCACGAGCGGCTCCAGCTTCGACTCGAAGAAATGGTTCGCGCCGTCCACCGTCGCATGTTCGATGGTGATGCCCTTCTGCGTCTTCAGCCGCTCCACGAGCTTGAGCACGTCGGCCTGCGGTGCCACCTGGTCGATCCCGCCATTGACGATGATGCCGGAAGAGGGGCAAGGGGCGAGGAAGGTGAAGTCGTACATATTTGCGGGCGGGGCAACCGAGATGAAGCCTTCGATTTCGGGCCGGCGCATCAGCACCTGCATGGCGATCCAGGCGCCGAAGGAAAAGCCGCCAATCCAGCACTGCGAGGCATCGGAGTTCTGCGCCTGCAACCAGTCGAGCGCCGCCGCTGCGTCCGACAACTCGCCGATACCCGCATCGAAGCTGCCCTGGCTGCGGCCGACGCCACGGAAATTGAAGCGAAGCACCGAGAATCCCCGGTTTACGAAGGCCTGGAACAGCGCATAGGTCACGGGATTGTTCATCGTGCCCCCGAATTGCGGATGGGGATGCAGGACGAGTGCGACGGGAGAATTGGCCTTCTTGCTATGGTGATAGCGGCCTTCGATACGGCCTGCCGGACCATTGAAAATCACTTCGGGCATGTCTTGGTCTGTCTCGATCTTTGCGATGCCGGAAGCAGAGGATCATTTCCCAGTAGCTAACTTGGACAAATTGTCCACAAAAGGGAACCGATTCCTCTGGAAAATCCGTCGCGGGATGTTAAATAGTTGACTGCGGCACTCGGTAATCATATTGCCTTGCGTCGAGCCTCTGGGTACCGATCCCGTTTCCTCTGACCGCATTGTGAGGAAAGGCGGGCTGATCGGTAACTTGGGGCGCACGTTCTTAACACAGGCGATGGCCGGTTGTGCAAGCTTTTGACCGCCGTCGCCCCCGTCATGAAGGAGCAGATCGTGAAGCTCACGACAAAGGGGCGCTACGCCGTGATGGCGATGGCCGATCTTGCGCGTCACTCCAGCGGCAGTCCGGTGGCACTCGCCGAGATCGCGGAACGTCAGGAGATTTCTCTTTCTTATCTGGAACAGCTTTTTGCAAAGCTCCGGCGCGGCGATCTCGTGAAGAGTGTTCGCGGGCCGGGCGGCGGCTATCTGCTCTCGCGTCAGGCTGACGATATTCGGATATCCGACGTCATTCTTGCGGTCGATGAGCCGATCATGGCGACGCGCTGCGAACTGGGATCGCCGAAGGGTTGCCTTCCTTCCTCGGGACGTTGCATCACACATGATCTCTGGGAAGGGCTGAGTCACCAGATTCAGCTTTACCTGGGCTCCGTTTCGCTCGGCGACGTAATCGACGGGCGGGTCGCCGGTCGCGTCAGCTTCGAGGGGCGCCAGCACACGGAACCCATGGCTGCCAATGCGGCCGACTGAGGATTTCGGCTTTTTTGCGAGAACACTGAGGCGATGACCAGCAAGCGCGCCTATATGGACCATAACGCCACAACGCCGCTGCGCCCGGAAGCGCGCGCTGCTGCGCGTGAGGCGTTGGATGTCCTTGGCAACCCCTCCTCGGTGCATGCCGAGGGCAGGGCGGCGCGCGCGCTGATCGAAAGCGCGAGGCGCGACGTCGCCATGTTGGTCGGCGCGAAGTCCTCCGAAATCGTCTTTACGAGCGGAGGCACCGAGGCGGCGGCGATGGCCGTCCACGCTGCGAAGGCGGCGCTCGGCGTGAAGCGGCTTCTGGTGTCGGCGGTCGAGCATGACGCGGTCCTGTCGGCAGCGGAAGCAAGCGGGCTTCCCGTATCTCTCGTGCCGGTGGACGGCGAGGGACGGGCCGATCTCGCCGCGCTCAAGACGATGCTTGCGGCTGACGATGCGCCCGCTCTGGTTGCGCTGATGCTCGCGAACAATGAAACCGGAGTGCTGCAGCCCGTGGCGGAAGCGGCGGCGATCGTGCATGAGGCAGGTGCCTTTCTTCTTTGTGACGCTGTGCAGGCCGCAGGCAAGATCCCGGTCGACTTCGCTGCTCTTCGCGCGGACATGTTGATCCTCGGCGGACACAAGCTCGGCGCGCCCATGGGTGTCGGCGCGCTCGCCGTCCGGGAAGGCATGGCATTCGCGGCGCGCAGCGTGGGCGGCGGCCAGGAGATGCGCCGTCGGGCCGGAAGCGAGAATGTCGTCGGTATAGCGGGCTTCGGCGCTGCCGCGCGCGCTGCCCGTGAAACCTTGCAGGATTTCACGCGGCTCGCTGCGCTTCGCGACCGGATTGAAGCTCGCATCGCCGATGTCGCTCCGGATGCGGTTTTCTTCGGCGCCGGCGCGGAGCGGCTGCCCAATACGAGCTACCTGTCTGCCACCGGCCTCGACGCGGAGACGCTCCTGATGGCGCTCGACCTTGACGGGGTAGCGGTGAGTGCGGGGGCTGCCTGTTCGTCGGGCAAGATCGGCCGTCCGCGCATTCTCGATGCGATGGGTGTGCCGGAAACGCTGTCGCGCGGCGCGATCCGCGTGAGCCTTGGCTGGACGAGCGTGGCGGCAGATGTTGACCGCTTCGTGGAAAGCTGGTCGCGGGCCAGGAAGCGCGCTCATGCAAAGACGGAAAAGATAAATACGATTGTACCCGTGGGCATGGCGCCCGATGCGCCGCTCGCGGCAGTGGAGAGTTGATATGGCTGCGGTAAAGGAAACCGTCGAAACCGTCGGCGAGATCGAGAAGTACAAATATGGCTTCTTCACGGACATCGAATCCGAGAAGGCGCCCCTCGGCCTCACGGAAGACACGGTCCGCTTCATCTCCGCCAAGAAGGACGAGCCCGAATGGTTGCTTGAGTGGCGGCTGGCTGCCTTCCGCCGCTGGCAGACCATGACGGAGCCCACCTGGGCGAAGGTGACCTATCCGCCAATCGATTTCCAGGACGCCTATTACTATTCGGCGCCGAAGCAGACAGCGAAGCTCGACAGTCTCGATCAGGTGGATCCGAAACTCCTCGAAACATACGAGAAGCTCGGCATCCCGCTGACCGAACAGAAGATGCTCGCGGGCGTCGCCGTGGACGCCGTCTTCGACAGCGTGTCGGTCGTCACGACCTTCAAGGAGAAGCTCGCGGAAGCGGGTGTCATCTTCTGTCCGATGTCGGAAGCGGTGAAGAACCATCCCGAACTCGTGAAGAAGTATCTCGGGTCCGTCGTGCCGACATCCGACAACTTCTACGCGACGCTCAACTCCGCCGTCTTCTCGGAGGGGTCCTTCGTCTATATCCCCGAAGGCGTGCGCTGCCCTATGGAACTCTCGACTTATTTCCGGATCAATGAGAAGCAGACAGGTCAGTTCGAGCGCACGCTCATCATCGCCGACAAGGGCTCCTATGTGAGCTACCTGGAGGGCTGCACAGCGCCGCAGCGCGACGAGAACCAGCTGCACGCGGCTGTGGTCGAACTCGTCGCGCATGATGACGCGGAGATCAAATACTCGACGGTACAGAACTGGTTCCCTGGCGACGAAGAAGGCAAGGGTGGCGTTTACAACTTCGTGACGAAGCGCGGCGATTGCCGTGGCGCGAACTCCAAAATTTCCTGGACGCAGGTGGAGACGGGCTCCGCCATCACCTGGAAATATCCGAGCTGCATCCTGCGCGGCGACAATTCACGCGGCGAGTTCTACTCGATTGCGATTTCGAATGGCCGTCAGCAGGTGGACAGCGGCACGAAGATGATCCATCTCGGCCGCAACACGACGAGCCGTATCATTTCCAAAGGCATTTCGGCCGGCCGTTCGTCGAATACCTACCGGGGTCTCGTCAGCGTTCATCGCAAGGCGGAGGACGTGCGCAACTTCACGCAATGCGACAGTTTGCTGATCGGCGGCCGCTGCTCGGCACACACGGTTCCCTATATCGAAACGAAGAACCCGACGGCGATCCTCGAACATGAGGCCACAACCTCCAAGATCAGCGATGACCAGCTCTTCTATTGCATGCAGCGAGGCATCGGCGAGGAAGAGGCAGTGGCATTGATCGTCAACGGCTTCTGCCGCGATGTGCTGCAGCAGCTTCCGATGGAATTTGCCGTCGAAGCACAGAAGCTTGTCGGCATCAGCCTTGAAGGAAGCGTCGGCTGACGCTCGGAAGGAAAGAAGAAGTGAGTATG